>JACMOT010000322.1 GCA_014377915.1 Tardiphaga sp. | reverse complement strand
GTGCCGGCGAGCTTGCGGCTGAAGGTGTACAGCGACTCGGTGGTGCGGGCGCGGCCGAACGCCGACATCGCCTGGGTGCGCACCCGCGCGGCGACATTGGACACCACGATGGCGATCAGCATGAAGAAGAAGAACGCCGCGACATTGGTCGGGTCGGTGATGGTGAAGGTGTAGACCGGCGGCAGGAAGAAGAAATTGTAGCTCAGCGACGCCGCCACACTGGCCAGCAGCGACGGCCACAGCCCGAACCGCACCGCGACACTGACCACGGCGGTGAGAAATACCAGATCGACATTCTCGATCCCGAACATCGGCTGGATCAGCTTGGCGACGCCGAGCGCCAGCGCCACGATCCCCAGTGCCGCGAAATACGAACGGGCATCGATCGGCTCGACCCGATCCACCGCCTGCACCGGCTTTTTCGCCACCGGCTGCAGCGCATCGCCGGCGATGACATGGACGCTGATATTGCCGGCGCGCCGGACCAGATCGTGCACCACGGACCCGCGCAGCAATTCAAATGCCCATGATCGCGCGGCCTTGCCGATCACGATCTGGGTGACGTTGTGGCCATGGGCGAAGCCGAGCAAATCATCGGCAATGCGGCGACCCTCGCCGGGAATGGTGGTCGCCTCGCCGCCCAGCGCTTCCGCCAGCCGCAGCGTATCCGCGAGCCGATCGCGCTGCGCCTCGGTGAGCTGCAGGCTGCGCCGCGTCTCGATGCTGACCGCCGTCCACGGCGCGTGCAGCCGGTCAGCCAGCCGCTTGGTGTAGCGCACCAGCCCGGCCGAGCGCGGGTCTTCGCTGATGCAGACCAGGATACGTTCGCCCGCGGCCCACGGGCCGGCGATGGCATTGGCCTGCATGTGGCTGAGCAATTGCTCGTCGACGCGCTCGGCGGTGCGGCGCAACGCCAGTTCGCGCAGCGCCGTCAGGTTGCCGGGTGAGAAATAATGCTCCAGCGCGCGTTCGGCCTGTTTCGGCACATAGACCTTGCCCTCGCGCAAACGCTGGATCAGGTCATCCGGGGTGAGATCGATCAGCTCGATGGCATCGGCGCCGTCGAACACCGAATCCGGCACGGTCTCGCGCACCCTGACATGGGTGATCTGCGCCACCACGTCATTGAGGCTCTCGATGTGCTGGATATTGACGGCGGTGTAGACGTCGATGCCGTGCGACAACAGTTCGGCGACATCCAGATAGCGCTTGGGATGGCGGCTGCCCGGCGCATTGGTATGGGCCAGTTCATCAACCAGCGCGATCTTCGGCCGGCGCGCGATGATGGCGTCGAGGTCCATTTCCTCGAGGCTCTGGCCCTTATGGTCGACCCTGTGGCGCGGGATCACCTCCAGCCCCGCGAGCAGCGCCTCGGTCTCGGCACGGCCATGGGTTTCCACCACCCCGACCACGACATCGATACCGGCCCTTCGCTTCGCATGGGCGTTTTGGAGCATCTCGAACGTCTTGCCGACGCCGGGCGCGGCGCCGACAAAGATCTTCAGCCGGCCGGCATGGTCGTCCTCGCGCCGGGCGGCTTCGAGAAGCGCTTCCGGCGAGGGGCGTTGTTCGGGATCGCGGCGCTGATTTGCCATACGGCTATATAGTCTCCGCTATAGCTCCGGCCTAGGCGCCTACTTCATGGCTGCTGCGTCCAGCGCCAGCCAGCGTAGCCCGGATGAGCCCTTGCGAAATCCGGGGCCGTGCCGCCTTTTCAGGCCCTCCCGGATTCCGCTTCGCTCACCCGGGCTACGTGAGAGGGCTATTTGGAAGCCGCCGCGTCCAGCGCCAGATTGAGCGCCAGAACGTTGACGCGGGGCTCGCCCAGTAACCCGGCGAGCCGGGTTTCGGTCTTGGCGGTCACCAACTGGCGAACAAGATCCTCGGGCAGCTTGCGCGCGCGGGCGATGCGCGACACCTGGAACAGCGCGCCTTCCGGCGAGATGTCGGGGTCGAGACCGCTGCCGGAGGTGGTGACGAGGTCGATCGGCACCGGCATGCCGGAATTTTCGGCCTTCAACTTCGCATTGTCCTCGCTGACCCGGTCGATCAGCGCCTTGCTGGTCGGGCCGAGATTGGACCCCGTCGAATTCACCGCATTATAGGCCTGTGGCACGGTCTTGGTGGCATCCTTGGGGTCAGGCCCGGTGGTCGCCGACGGGCGTCCATGGAAGTATTCATCGGCGGTGAACTCCTGGCCGATCAGCGAGGAGCCGATCACCCGGCCGTCGCGCTCGATCAGGCTGCCTTGCGCCTGGGTCGGGAACATCAGCCCGGCGATCCCGGTCATGGCGAGCGGATAGAAAAGCCCGGTGATGGCGGTGAGGCCAAGCAGCAGGATGATGGCGGGACGGATTTCTTTCAACATGATGGGTCTCCTAAGCGTGAGATGTGCGATGGCCCCCCCCCCGTCATTGCGAGGAGCGAAGCGACGCGGCAATCCAGAGGGCAGCAAGGGAATACTGGATTGCTTCGTCGCAAGGGCTCCTCGCAATGACGTGGAG
>JACMOT010000034.1 GCA_014377915.1 Tardiphaga sp. | reverse complement strand
TTGGTGAAATCAATCTCGACGAAAATTCCGGCATTCGCGCCATCATCGATTCCTCGATGGTGTCCTATGAGCGTCTGCCGGTGCTCGAAATCTTGTTCGACCGCCTGGTGCGGCTGATGACGACGAGCCTGCGCAATTTCACCTCCGACACCGTCGAAGTCTCGCTCGACCGCATCACCTCGGTGCGGTTCGGTGACTATATGAATTCGGTGCCGTTGCCGGCCGTGCTGTGCGTGTTCAAGGCGGAGGAGTGGGAGAATTTCGGTCTCGCCACGGTCGATTCCAGCCTGATCTATTCGATGATCGACGTGCTGCTTGGCGGCCGTCGCGGCGGCGCGGCGCTGCGCATCGAGGGGAGACCCTACACCACCATCGAAACCAATCTTGTCAAGCGGCTGCTGGAAGTCGTGCTGGCTGACGCCGAACAGGCGT
This sequence comes from Tardiphaga sp., assembly GCA_014377915.1. The sequence continues at coordinate 14,677 of JACMOT010000034.1, read as the reverse complement.
TCCGGCCGCTGTCGCCGGTGACCTTCAGCATCGACCGGCTCGAGACCAATCCGCGCTTCGCTGCGATCAGCCGTCCGGCCAACGCCGCGATCCTGGTGCGGTTGCACATCGATATGGAAGACCGTGGCGGCAATATCGAATTGCTGCTGCCCTACGCCACCATCGAACCCATCCGCGCCGTGCTGATGCAGATGTTCATGGGCGAAAAATTCGGCCGCGACCCGATCTGGGAGAGCCATCTCGCCACCGAAATCGCGCAGGCGCAGATTTCGGTCGACGCGGTGTTGTACGAGGCCGAAATCCCGCTGAAGCAATTGATGATGCTGAAAGTGGGCGACACGCTGCCGCTCGAAATGCGCGCCGACGCGCTGGTCTCGGTGCGTTGCGGCGGTGTCATCCTGACCGAAGGCCGCATGGGCCGGGTCGGCGACCGTGTGGCGATCCGCGTGACCAAACAGTTGCGCAAACCAAACACCACCTTTGCGATGTTCGAAAAGGCGGATGAGCAAACCAAGTTGATGGAGGCACAATGAACCACTCAATCGGAATAGTGATCGAGAGCCTTGTCGCAGCGCTGCTCATTCTGACCATCTGCTACTGCATGCTGCTAAACACCCGCCTGAAGCGGCTGAAAGCGGACGAGCAGTCGCTGAAGGCGACGATCGGTGAGCTGATCACCGTGACCGAGATCGCCGAACGCGCGATTGGCGGGCTCAAGCACACGGTGCGCGACGTCAACGAGCACCTCGGCAGCCAGATCGCACTGGCGACCTCGCTCGCCGACCAGCTCAAGGGGCAACTGGCCGAAAGTGACAATGTGCTGCGACGGTTGTCGCGCATCGCGGTGGCGGCACGGCCGCTGGCCGAGCCCGAGCCGGAAGCCGCCGCGCCAAAAATGTCGGCGGCGCGCGCCAACGCCGCCGCGGCGCAGGCCTTCGCCGAGCGCAGGAGGCCTGACGGCATCGCTGCATGAACGCATTCCGGGACATTCGCGTCATTCCTGTGGTGCTAGTCGCCATCTTTTGCCTGGCCGTGCTCAAGATCGCCGGACTGCTGATCGATGGCAGCTACGTATTCGACTACAAGCCCAACGCGCCGGGGAAATCGTGGGCGCAGGAGACGTTCAATTTCCCGGGTGGCAGGTCGCAGGAGAGCAATGACATTACCGGCTCGACGGCCGCCAAGAAGGACGAAGGCGGCGCCAAGGATTCCCATGGCAAGCCGATTGTCTCGGCGCCCGAAGTAGCGAAGCCGGCTGAAGCGGCCCCCGTCGCCGCCGAGCCCGTTCCGCAGGTCTCCGCGTCGGAACGTGCGATCCTGGAGCGGCTGCAAGCGCGCCGCCAGGAACTGGAAGCGCGCGCGCGCGAGATCGATATTCGCGAAAGCCTGCTGAAGGCCGCTGAAAAGCGCATTGAATCCCGCGTCGATGAATTGAAGGGCGTCCAGGCCGGCATCAAGACCGCGACAGACCAGAAGGGCGAGGCTGATGTGGCGCGCTTCAAGGGCATCATCACGATGTATGAGGGCATGAAGCCGAAGGACGCCGCCAAGATCTTCGACCGGCTGGAGATGCCGGTGCTGTTCGACATTGCCTCGCAGATCGCGCCGCGAAAAATGTCCGACATTCTCGGCCTGATGCAGCCGGAGGCGGCCGAGCGCCTCACTGTCGAACTGGCCCGCCGTGCCGCTGGTGGCGACCGCTCCGCGTCGGCGGCGGATCTTCCCAAGATTGAAGGCAAGCCGTTGCCGGTGAGCCGGAATTAAAGCGATTCATTAACAACTCCTTAGACCGCGGAATCTAGATTCAAACAGAGGCGGGGCATTCATCGCCCAGAGATCATCGGGCTGAGAGACACGTCGCCATGACGCGCAGGGCTGCCGTAGCAAGTTGGACGCTCGCTCGCGCATGGACGCAGGCCGTTCGGCGTTACGCGTGGATCGCGGTGGCCGTGTTGTCTCCACTTCTGTACGCTGGTGCTGCGCAGTCCCAGGACGTCAAGGGCACCGCGACCATGGTGGTCTCCGGCGGCTTTGCCCGCATCGTTGTCAAGCTTTCCGAGGATGTCGAGACCGAGGTCACGCAGGCCGGCACCATTCTCGTCATTCGCTTCAAGCGCCCGGTCGATGTCCCGATCGATATCCTGTCCGACAGCGCGCCCGAATATGTCGGCTCGGCCCGGCGCGATCCCGATGGTTCGGCGATCAGGCTGGCGCTGGCGCGCAAGGTGACCATCAATTCGATGACGGCCGGCGAGCGTATCTTCATCGATCTGCTGCCGGACAACTGGAAGGGCTTGCCGCCCGGCCTGCCGCAGGATGTCGTCAAGGAACTGGCGGACCGCGCGCGCGTCGCCGAGCGCGCACTGCGCCAGCAGCGTGCGGCGTCGGAAGGCAAGAAAAAGCCGCCGATCCGGGTGCGCGCCTCGGTGCAGCCGACCTTCGTGCGTTTCGTGTTCGAATTGCCGGACGGCGTCGGCGTGTCGACCGCGCTGTCCGACAAGACGCTGGCACTGACCTTCAACGCCGGTCTGGTGTTCGATCTGGCCGATGCCAAATTGTCGGCGCCGTCCAACATCTCGTCGATCGGTCAGGCTGTGGACGGCAACCGGACCGCGGTGGAGATCGGGCTGATCGGCGATGTCGATGTGCACTCGTTCCGCGAAGACAAGAACTACGTCGTCGACATCGGATTTCAGCAGAACGACAAGCCGTCGCCGCTGGCCAAGATGCCGGCCGCGGCCCCAGCCACGGCCGCACCGGTCGAGAGGCCGGGGCGTGAAGCCCCGCCGTCGCCGCGCGCCAGCGAAATCGTGCCGCCGACCTCGGAGTCGATCGCCCGCGACGCGGCGATGGACAAGAAGGTCGCGGTCAAGGTCGAGCCTGCCAAGGTTGAACTGCCGAAGGTTGAAGCTCCCAAGATTGAAGCGCCGAAAACCGAGGTGGCCAAGGCTGAAGTGGCCAAGGCTGAACCGGCAAAGGCAGAGCCGCTGAAAATCGAGGCGGCAAAGCCCGAACCGGTGATCAGGCCGGCCGCAGCCGCGGAAGTTGCCGCGGTCAGGGAAGCCGAGGCCGTGCCGGCGGCATCCGTGCCTGTGGTCGCCGAAAGCCCTGTCGAAACACCGGGCATGCCGCTTGAGATCAAGCGCAGTAGCGAGGGGTTACGCGTGACCCTGGCCTTCGCGGCGCCGACCCCTGTGGCGTTGTTTCGCCGAGGCGACATGCTGTGGCTGGTGGTGGACTCCGCCAAACCGATCGACACCGCGCCGCTGCGCCGCGAGGCCGGCTCCGTCGTAGCCGACGTCAGCACCGTCAAGCTGGAAAAGGGGCAGGCGATTCGGATGCGGCTGAACCGGCCGCAACTGGCCTCGCTGGTCGCGGATGATCTGGCCGGCGCCGGAAGCAGCTGGTCGGTGATGCTCGCCGACACAAGGCAGACGCCGTCGCAGCCGTTGTCGGCGGTTCGCAACATCGCCGATCCCAAACAGGCCAATGTGCATGTGCCATTGACCCGACCCGGCCTGATGCACCGGCTGGTCGACCCCGACGCCGGTGACATGCTGACGGTGGTAACTGCGCTGCCGCCGTCGCGCGGCTTCATCCGGCGCCAGGACTTCGTCGAGTTCTCGGTGCTGGAATCCATTCATGGCGTGGTGGTGCAGCTGAATTCCGACGAGGTCACGGTCGAGACCGGTATCGACAAGGTGATCATGACCCGGCCCGGCGGGCTGACACTGTCAGCGGCGGACGCGGCCCCGCAGCGCAGCGCCTCGGTGGCCCGGCCGATCTTCGACGTCGGGCAGTGGGCGAAGGATCAGGAAGGGCCGTTCAAGGATCGCTTCGACCAGTTGATCAACGCGGCCTCGGTGGCCGATGCCAACTCCCGCACCGCGGCGCGCGTGGACCTGTCGCGCTTCTATATGGCGCGCGGCCTGTACCACGAAGCCAAGGGCGTCGCCGATCTGGCGATCGCGGATTCAAAGGTGGGCCAGGAAAATCCGGTGGCGCTGATCGTTCACGCGGTGGCCAGCGTGCTGATGGGACGCCCCGAGCAGGCGCTCAAGGACGTCGCCAACCCGGTGCTGAACCCCGGCTATGATTCCGAGCTGTGGAAGGCGCTGGCCTATGCGCGACAGGAAAAATGGGTGCAGGCGCGCGAAAAATTCAAGAACGCCGATCTGGCGATTTCGTCACTGCCGGTGGACCTGCAGCGGATCGCGGTATTGCAGGCGCTGCGCGCCGCGCTCGAGGTCAAGGATTACGCCAGCGCATCGGCGCGGGGCAGCGAGCTGGAGCTGGTGGGAATCAAGCCGGAGGCGCGGCCGGTGGCGCTGATGCTGTCAGGTTGGCTCGACGAGGCGCTCGGCCGCGACAAGGACGCGCTGGCGAAATACAAGGAAGTGGTCGCGTCACCGGACCGCGCCGCGTCCTCGGAAGCCAAGCTGCGCGAAATCGTATTGCGCCAGAAGAACAAGGACATCAGCAACGACGACGCGATGCACGAGCTGGAAGTGCTGTCGATCATGTGGCGGGGCGACGGCATCGAGGTTCAGGCGTTGCAGATCCTGTCGCGCATGTATGCCGATCGCGGTCGCTACAACGACTCGCTGATGGCCGCGCGGACGGCGACCGAACGGCAGTCCAACAGCGATGCCGCGCGCCAGGTGCAGGATGACGCGCAGGCCCTGTTCGCGCAGATCTTCCTGACCCCGAAGGGCGACGAACTGCCGCCGGTGGATGCGCTGGCGATGTTTTATGAGTTCCGTGAGTTGACCCCGATCGGGCGGCGCGGCGACGAAATGATCCGCCGGCTGGCGGATCGGCTGGTCGCCGTCGACCTGCTGGATCAGGCCGCCGAGCTGCTGCAGTACCAGGTCGATCACCGCCTCGAAGGCGCCGCGCGCGCGCAGGTCGCGGCGCGGCTGTCGATGGTCTATCTGATGGGCCGCAAGCCCGAGCGTGCGATTTCCGCCCTGCGCACCACGCGGATCGCCGACCTCGCCGGCGAGTTGCGCCAGCAGCGTTTGCTGCTGGAAGCGCGCGCCCAGAGCGACATCGGCCGCCGCGATCTCGCGCTCGACATCATCTCCAATATCAGCGGCCGCGAAGCGATCCGGCTGCGCTCCGACATCTACTGGTCGGCGCGGCGCTGGCGCGAGGCTTCCGAACAGATTGAACTCTATTACGCCGACCGCTGGCGCGATTTCACGCCGCTCACGGCGGCCGAAAAGAGCGATGTGGTGCGCGCCATGGTCGGTTATGCGCTTGCCGACGATGCGCTCGGCATTGCCCGCTTTCGCGACAAATACGCGCCATTGATGAATACCGGCAGCGACAAGGTCGCGTTCGACATTGCCAGCCAGCCGGCTTCCGGCAACAATTCCGAATTCGCCGCCATTGCCAAGATGGCGGCCTCGGTCGACACGCTGGACGGCTTCCTGCGCGAGATGAAGGTGCGTTTCCCGGAAAACAGCGCCAGGGCCACGGTGCCGGGCGCCGCCGCTGACCCGGCACCGACCGGCTCGATCCGGCCGCTGGTCAATGTGCGCAAGATCGAGATGACGAGGTAGGGGCACGGTCTCTCCCCGTTATTGTGAGGGGCCTTTGCGACGAAGCAATCCAGCTCTTTCGGCGCTTGCGGCTCTCTGGATTGCCGCGTCGCGGAGTTTATCATCGGGCCGGCGAAGCCGGACCCGTTGGCTCCTCGCAATGACGGTGGAGGGGCCAGAGTTGGCCCGCTACTGCCCGTAGCTCTGCACCAGGCTGCCGGCGACCAGCGACCAGCCATCCACCAGCACGAAGAAGATCAGCTTGAACGGCAGTGACACCACGGCCGGCGGCAGCATCATCATGCCCATCGACATCAGCACGGGGGCCACGACCAGATCGATGATCAGGAACGGCAGGAACAGCAGGAAGCCGATCTCGGAAGCGCGCTTCAATTCGGAGATCATGAAGGCCGGCACGATGATCCGCAGCGACATCTCGTCCGGCGTCGCCGGGATCGGTTCGCCGGACAGGTCCTGGAACAGTTTGAGGTCCTTCTCGCGAACATTCTTCATCATGAAGCCGCGCAGCGGAACCGAGGCGCGTAGCAGCGCCTGCTCGACTGATATCTCGTTGGCGACCAGCGGCTTGATGCCGTCATCGTAGGATTTCTGCAGCACCGGCCCCATCACGAAGGCGGTAAGAAACATCGCCAGCGCGATGATCACCGAGTTCGGCGGCGCGGTCGCGGTGCCCAGCGCCGTTCGCAGCAGCGACAGCACTACCACGATGCGGGTGAACGACGTCATCATGATCAGGATCGACGGCGCGATCGACAGCACCGTCAGCAGCGCGATCATCTGGATCGCGCGTTCGGTGACGCCGCCATTGCCGGCGCCGAGATTGATGCTGATGTCCTGCGCGAACGCCGTATCGCCAAGCGATCCGGCGGCGATCAGTGTCAGGAGGAAAGCTACTCTACGCGGAAAGAATGCCGATCTCACGAATGCGACTTTGGACGGCCCAACAGGGACGCCATCTCGTCTTCGAGATTTTCAAAACCGGTCTTGACGGGAGGGGCAACCGGCGCCGCGGCGTCACTGCGCGACGGATTCGAGATCGAAATCTCGCTGGGCATGCGCGGCGCCAGGCGGCCCGGCGTCGGTTCCGACGCTACCGGTGGCGCGCCAATGCGCGGTTCGGCGGGCTCGGAACGCGGCTCGCTTGTGGGGCGGCGCAGGGCCGCTTCGAGGCGCTGCGCCATGTCGGCTAGATTTTGGTCCGCCGAAGGCGCGGGCGGGGCAGCCGCAGGAGCGGGTGGCAATCCGGGGGGCGGGGCATACTCAGGAACAATGCTGCGCTCTGTCACGGTGGCGCGCTCCGCGATCGGGGCGCGTTCCGGGATGGGGGGGCGTTCAGGAAGCGGCGGCCGTTCCGGGAACGGAGAGCGCTCGGTAGCGCGCTGCGGCGGGGTGACGCGGATCGGCGGATCGGCGCGCATCGGGCGTGGTATTATCGATTCGCTGCGCGGCATCTCGCTGCGGGGCACCGGCTTTGGCGTCACCGCTTCGCTGCGCGGCTCAATCCGGGCCACCGGTTCCGGCGTGAAACTGCTGACCGGCTCCGGCCGGCGCTCGGGCATGGCGGCGGATGGGCGGCGTGGCTCTTCGGCAAACAGCGGCCGGGCCGGGCGCGGCGCCACCTCCGGTTCGGAATGATCGAAGCTGGATTCATGCTCGGACCAACTTGGGGCTTCGGCCGCCGGCGGATTGCGCAGAGCGTCGCTGCCGCGTTGCGGACCGGCATCGCGCCCCGGCACGGCGCGCACGATATTGGACTCGACCACGATATCGGAGGGGCCGCCGATCATCAGCAAATGTTCAACATTATCGCGACGTACAAGGACAAGACGCCGGCGACCATCGACGGCGGCGGCATCGATCACGGCGAGGCGGGGCATCCGGCCGCGGTTGGCATTGGCGCCAAGGCGATTGCCGGCGAAACGGCGAACCAGCCACGCGGCCAGCCCGATCAGTGCCAGCACAACCACGAAGGCGAAAAAGAACGTAAGTGGTGTCTGCATGCTTTAGTCCCCAGCAAATAGTGCCGTCGTCGCGCGGAAGATTCGGTCGGTTTCGGTCGCAGGATACAGCAACGCCGAATGCCGCGTGAGTCACGCCCTACCTGTTAACGCCCGCCGGCAGAAGCTGCCGGTTGCGAATAATAAACTATGAATCGCCATGGCCAAAACGACTTCTGCCGCTCCAGCTTCTGGCTCGCGGGCGTGGTTAACGCAAGAAATCAGGCCAAAAAGCGATCCGGTACGCTGAAAAATCGCGCTTTTCCGCCAAACATTTACGTTTCGGTAAGTAGTTCCGCCGGAAATTAACCCGGTGTTAACCACGCGGGCGGCAAATTCTGCCTAGCTGAGGACATGTTGTCCGGAGCGACGGAGAGAGCCGATGGCGATCAGCGACATGCCCATGTTGTCGGCGCTGCGCACCAAGATGCAGTGGCATCAGGAGCGCCAGCGTGTATTGGCCGAGAATGTCTCGAATTCGGATACGCCGAATTTCAAGCCGCGTGACCTCGTGGAACCGAAATTCGACAAGATCGGCAATGCCGCCGCCGGCGGCGCCATGGGGCAGCTTCCGATGATGCGTGCCAGCGGAACCAGCATTGCGGGCTCCGGCGGAAACTCCAGTTTCGCGGCGAATAATCGCGGTGGCTACGAGACCCGGCCGGCCGGCAACGCGGTCAATCTCGAGGACGAAATGATGAAGGTTTCGGCCAACCAGATGGATTATGCGGCGGCGACCTCGCTCTACACCCGCAGCCTCGGCCTGCTGAAGACCGCCATTGGCAAGCGCTGACACAACCGGACGCTAGGGAGATTTTATCATGGCAGACGACAGCAGTGATTTCGGCCGCTCCATGGGGATCGCGACCTCGGGCCTGCGCGCCCAGGCCGGTCGCATGCGCGTCATCTCCGAAAACGTCGCCAATGCCCAGTCGACCGCGCAGACCGCCGGCGGCGATCCGTATCGCCGCAAGGTGCCAACCTTCGTTTCTCAACTGGACCGCACGCTGGATGCCAGGGTCGTCGCGCTGGGGCGCATCAGGCCTGATACGACGGCCTTTCCGCTGAAATATGAGCCCGGCAACCCCTCGGCCGATGCTTCCGGCAACGTCAAATACCCCAACGTCAATTCGCTGGTGGAAATGACTGATTTGAAAGAGGCGCAGCGGTCCTACGAAGCCAATCTCAACATCATCAGTGCGACGCGCCGGATGATTCAGCGCACCCTCGATATTCTCAAGGCCTGAACAGGAAACCTGAGCCATGGCATCCCCCTCCGTCGCCGCTAACGCCTATGCGAGCCTTTCCCGTATCATGGACGCCGGTGGCGGCGTCGGCGCCGGGATCGGCAAGGCCGCCGAGGGCGGCGGCGCTTCATTCGGCGCGATGCTGAAAGACGCGCTCGGCAGCGTGCTGGATGCCGGTCGCAAATCCGACGCGCAGACCGTCGCCATGACCAATGGCAAGGCCAATGTGATGGATGTGGTGACCGCGGTGGCGGAAACCGACGTCGCCGTCTCCACCCTGGTCTCGGTGCGCGACCGCGTCATCCAGTCCTATGAAGACATCATGAAGATGCCGATCTAAGGGCGACGTGCCCTGTCTAAGCAGCCGTCATTGCGGGGAGCACTTGCGACGAAGCAATCCAGTCTTCGGTTTGCGGCTTCTGGATTGCCGCGTCGCTTCGCTCCTCGCAATGATGAAAACAATATTCCGAGATTGGATTTACAATGACCGGCCCCGAAACCCTCGACGTCGCGCGTGATGCGATCTGGACCATCGTCATCGTGTCCGGCCCGCTGATGGTGGTCGGCCTCGTGGTCGGCGTCGTGGTGTCGCTGGTGCAGGCGCTGACCCAGATCCAGGAGCAGTCGCTGGTGTTCGTGCCGAAAATCATTGCTATCTTTATGACGCTGATCCTGGCGCTGCCGTTCATGGGCGACGCGCTGAACAGCTATATGTTGCGGATATCGTCGCGAATCATCGGAGGGTGATGCACAATCCGCCATGCGCATCGATGTCTCGCTTCTGCCCGCCCTCGCCGCCGCCTTCATTCTGGCGTTCGCCCGCATTGGCACCATGGTAATGCTGTTGCCCGGATTGGGCGAGGCCAACATTCCGGCGCGCGTCAAGCTGTCGATCGCGCTGGCGCTGACCATTATCATCCTGCCGCTGCACCGCGCCGACTACAATGTGGACATGGGGTCGATCGTGCCGCTGCTGGTGCTGATGGTGCATGAAATCGTGATCGGCGTCGTACTTGGCGCCACCGCGCGGGTGACGCTGTCGGCGCTGCAGGTGGCGGGCTCGGTTATCGCCCAGCAGCTCGGGCTTGGTTTCGTGTCGTCGGTGGATCCGACCCAGGGCCAGCAGGGCGTGCTGATCGGCAATTTTCTTACCATCCTCGGGATATCGCTGCTGTTCGCCACCGATACGCATCATCTGGTGATCTCCGCGCTGAATGACAGCTACAATATTTTCAAGCCCGGCGAAGTGATGTCGACCGGCGACGTCGCGCAGCTTGCCACCAATGCGTTCGCAGCGGCCTTCAAGATCGGAATTCAGCTCTCGGCGCCTTTTCTGGTGTTTGGCCTGGTCTTCAATATCGGGCTGGGCGTGCTGGCGCGGCTGATGCCGCAGATGCAGGTGTATTTCGTCGGCGTGCCGCTCTCCATTCTGGTCGGCTTCCTGATCTTCGCCGCCGTGCTGGCAACCATCATGAGCACCTACCTCGAATATTTTATCGGCGTCATGCACCAGATGATCCCGCGGATCTGAAAGCTGAGATATGTCAGACGACAGTGACGAAGACAAAACACATGATCCGTCACAAAAACGGCTGGATGACGCCCATCAACGCGGTGATGTCGCCAAGAGCCAGGAGGTCAATACCTGGTTCCTGCTGGCTGGCGCGACGCTGGTGCTGTCATCGTTCGGCAGCTCGGTCGGTACCGGACTGCTGGTTCCGATGCGTGGCCTGCTGCAGAATTCCTGGATGATACGCACTGATGGGCCGGGTCTGCTGTTGCTGGGCAAGAGCCTGGCCTATTCGGTACTGTCGGCGATGGGCATGCCGTTTCTGTTCCTGATCATCGCCGCCGTTGGTGGCAACATGATCCAGCACCGGCTGGTGTTCTCGCCCGAAGGGCTGACGCCGAAATTCAGCAAGATCTCGCCGGCCGAGGGCTTCAAGCGGGTATTCGGCAAGCAGGCCGCCGCGAATTTCCTGAAGGGCCTGTTCAAGTTGATCGCCCTCGGCGCGGTGATGTGCATCGTGCTGTGGCCTGAGCGCTTCCGCCTCGACGCCATGGTGCATTTCGATCCTTCGGTGATCCTCGGCGTCTCCACGTCGCTGACGCTGGAGTTGCTGACGTCGGTGGTTGTGATGCTCGCCGCCGTCGCGATTGCCGACTTCTTTTTCCAGTATCGCACCTGGTACGAAAAGCTGAAGATGACGCTGCAGGAGGTCAAGGACGAGCACAAGCAGTCCGAAGGCGACCCGCACATCAAGGGTAAGATCCGGCAATTGCGCCATCAGATGATGAAGAAGCGGATGATGGCCGCTGTGCCGAAGGCCTCCGTGATCATCACCAACCCGACCCACTTCGCCGTGGCGCTGTCCTATGAGCGCGGCATGGCCGCGCCGATCTGCGTCGCCAAGGGCATGGACAATATCGCGCTGAAGATCCGGGAAATCGCCGGCAAGCACGATATTCCGATCGTTGAGAACGTGCCGCTGGCCCGCGCGCTCTACGCCGCCGTCAAGATCGACCAGGAAATTCCCAACGAGCACTATCATGCGGTGGCCGAAATTATCGGCTACGTCATGGGCCTGAAACGCGGATTGTCCGGACGCCGGACATGACGCCGCATCGGTCAGGGGGCGGATGGAACGCGGCGCGAATCAGCGGATTAGCTCCGCGACGGTCGACGCGGCGCTTGCGTGTCCCGGTCCGATTGAGGCACTCAGGAGTGGCGCAAGCCCGCGCCATTACCGCTGCGAACAGGCGACCGACCGTCCGATGACCGCCGAAACCGACCATGATCGCCCGATCTCGATGAACGCCCGGGAACAGGCGACTGACGAACCGATGGCGAATGAGCCGGTGCGGCGCGGCGGCAGCATCTTTCTGGTGCTGCTGATCGCCGCCGCGATCATCGCCTGCGCGGCGGGGTTCATGGCGCTCGGCCGCTCTCAGGCGCAGCCCTATATTCTCGGCCTGCTGGCCCTGCTGGCGATGGTCGGGCTGTTCACGCTGTTTGCCTTTGCCGCCGGCATCGTCCGCTTCGCCGATCGCAGCAATGATGATCCGATCATGCGTTCGGTGACCGACTATGCCTTCGACGGTGTCGCGGTGACTGATGCCCGCGGTCACGTCGTCTATGCCAATGCCGCCTATCTGGTGCTGACGGGAGCGGTCAACGCGCAGGATGCGCGTCCGGTAGAGCGGGTCTTCATCGGTAATCCCGACGTATCCGAAGCTGTATTCCGGCTGCTCAAGGCGGCCCGCGAGGGCAAGCGTCAGCAGGAAGAAGTCCGTGTCGCCGCTGCTGACGGTACCCACGGTCGCTGGCTGCGGATGCGTGTCCGTCCACTTGGCACCAGCAAGCGAGAGGCCAAGTCCGCGGTGTGGTCGCTTGCCGACATCACCAGGGATCGCGAACGTCAGGAAGACGTGTTCCAGGAGCTGCAGCATGCGATCGAATATCTCGACCATGCGCCGTGCGGTTTCTTCTCGGTCAATCCGAAGGGCGAACTGGTCTATGTCAACGCCACGCTGGCGAATTGGCTGGACCATGATCTTGCCGAAATCGGCTCCGGCGGCCTTAAGCTAACCGATATCGTTTCCGGCGACGGCGCCTCGCTGCTGACCTCGATCGTGCCGGTCCCTGGCGAGGTCAAGACCGAAGTTTTCGACATCGATTTGCGGATGCGCAACGGCAAGACCATGCCGGTGCGGCTCTATCACAAGCTGGCGTTTGGCGCCGACGGCGTCCCCGGCGCATCCCGTACCTTGGTGATCAGCCGTGCCCGCGACGAGCGCTCCGATCCGCAGCGCGCCGCTGAAGTGCGTTTCATGCGCTTCTTCGACCATACTCCGATGGCCATTGCGACGGTCGATCGCGCGGGAACCGTGGTGCGCGGCAATGCGCGTTTCGCCAAGCTGGCGCAGAGCCTCAGCGCGTCCGGTGCCGTCAACAAGTCGATTCTGTCGGCGGTCAGCGACCGAGACCGAAGCCTGCTGATCGCGGCGATCGGGCACGCCGCCGAGGGGCAGGGCGATATCCCGCCGGTTGAGGCGCTGCTGGAAGGCGCCAAGGAGCGCTGGGGCCAGTTCTTCGTCACCGCGGTGGAAGAGGACGAGCGCGAAACCGAGGCCGCGATCGTCTATATGCTGGAGACCACCGAGCGCCGTACGCTCGAGAACCAGATCAACCAGTCGCAGAAGATGGATATGGTCGGCCAGCTCGCCGGCGGCATCGCTCACGACTTCAACAACGTGCTATCCGCCATCATGATGGCGAATGATTTCCTGCTGAACGCGCACAAGCCAACCGACCCGTCGTTCCAGGACATCATGCAGATCAAGCAGAACGCGACGCGCGCCGCGACGCTGGTTCGGCAATTGCTGGCGTTCTCACGCCGCCAGACGCTGCGTCCGCAGGTGCTGCATCTCGGCGATGCATTGTCCGACCTCACCATGCTGCTGCGCCGGCTGATCGGCGAGAAGGTCAAACTCGACCTGGTGCACGGCCGTGACCTGTGGCCGGTCAAGGTCGACGTCTCGCAGTTCGAGCAGGTGATCGTCAATCTCGCGGTCAATGCGCGCGATGCCATGGCCGATGGCGGCACCCTGACGGTTCGCACCGTCAACGTACCCGCGCTGGAAACCGAGCGGATGTCCTACAAGGGCATGCCGCCAGCGGATTATGTCCGGATCGACGTCACCGATACCGGCACGGGCATTCCCGCCGACATTGTCGAGAAGATCTTCGAGCCGTTTTTCTCCACCAAGGAAGTCGGTAAGGGCACCGGCCTCGGCCTCTCGACGGTGTACGGCATCGTCAAGCAGACCGGCGGCTTCATTTATGTCGATTCCGAAGCCAACAAGGGCACCTCGTTCCGGATCTTCCTGCCGCGGCATCATCAGGAGAAGGAAGGCGCTGTCCATCCCCCGCCGGGGGTCGCCGCCGCGAGGGAAGCGGCTGCCGAGGCCAAGCCGCGCACTGATCTTACCGGGCAGGGCACCATCCTGCTGGTTGAGGACGAGGAGGGCCTGCGCTCGCTGAACGCCCGCGGCCTGCGTTCGCGTGGCTATACCGTCGTCGAGGCATCGAACGGCCTCGAGGCGATGGAAGTGCTGGAAGAGCGCGAGGGCGCCGTCGACCTCGTGGTGTCCGACGTGGTGATGCCGGAGATGGATGGGCCCACGCTTCTCAAGGAAATGCGGGCGCGCAATCCGGATCTGAAGATCATCTTCGTGTCCGGCTACGCCGAGGAAGCGTTCGAGAAGAGCCTGCCGGAAAACGAACAATTCGCGTTCCTGGCCAAGCCGTTTGCGCTGAGCGCGCTAATCGCCAAGGTCAAGGAAACCATGACCCCGTCGTAACGGCGGCTTCTTCTGCGCTGCAACATGAATTTTCCCACCTGAACGTCACATCCCGCGACCGAGGGCCGCAGCCCAACTTCGCGATCAGTGCTTTCTTTTCAGGCCTGCGTGGCCATCTTAGTGAGGCTTCCCCCTGCCGGGGATTAAGGGAACAGACATGAATTTCACCATCCGTACGCGCGGCCTTCTCAAGATGATGGCCGTCGTCCTATCGGTGGCGATGCCGTTGATGCTCGCAGTCTCGGCTGCCGACGCCCGCGTCGGCGGCGGTGGCAGCTCGGGCTCACGCGGCACGCGCACCTTCGCCGCGCCGCCCAGCACCTCGACGGCGCCCAATGCGGCGCAGCCGTTCAACCGCACCATGACCCAGCCGGGCAGCCCCGGCATGAACGCGGCGCCCGCAGCGGGCGCGGCCAAGGGCGGCTTGTTCAACCGTCCGGGCACGGGCATGCTCGGCGGCCTCGCCGCCGGCTTCCCCGGCGCCGGCCTGCTGGGGATGCTG
>JACMOT010000321.1 GCA_014377915.1 Tardiphaga sp. | reverse complement strand
GAAAATCCGCGATAATCTTGCCCTGCGGCGTCAGCAGAGCGCCGAACCTTGCGCTGCCCGGCGTTACCACCTCGATCTCGGAGGTGACGAGGTTGTTGAGAAAACCACGGGCGTCGTCGCCGCTCAGCTTGATGACGCCCCGGTCCGAGAGAAAGGCTGCTTTCATGGGGAATTCTCGATGATTGGGCTGGAAGTTTTGCGGAAACGCTGGAGCGGGATATCCCAGCTAAAGCTAAGCCGCTAGGATGCGGACAACAAGGCCCGCCGCCGTTCCGCGCGGGCTCCCGCAGCGAAACGAGACGCCATGACCCAGACTTTTGATACGATTCTAAAATCCGGCACCGTCGTCAACCAGGATGGCGAGGGCGTCCGCGACATCGGAATCCGCAATGGCCGAATCGCCGCGATCGGGTCGCTGGGCGCAGCCTCAGCGGCCGAGATCATCGATTGCAAGGGCCTGCACATCCTGCCCGGCGTGATCGACACCCAGGTGCATTTCCGCGAGCCCGGATTGACGCAGAAGGAAGATCTGGAGACCGGATCGCGCAGCGCGGTGATGGGCGGCGTTACCGCGGTGTTCGAGATGCCGAACACCAATCCGCTGACCATCGACGAGGCGACCTTCACCGCCAAGGTGAAACTCGGCCACCACCGCATGCATTGCGACTTTGCGTTCTTCATTGGCGGGACCCGCGACAACGTCGCCGAACTACCCGAGCTGGAACGCGCGCCGGGCTGCGCCGGCGTCAAGGTGTTCATCGGCTCATCCACCGGCGCGCTGCTGGTCGAGGACGATGAAAGCCTGCGTCGTATCTTCCAGGTGATCAAGCGGCGCGCCGCCTTCCACGCCGAGGACGAGTATCGCCTGAACGAGCGCAAGCATCTGCGCATCGAGGGCGATCCGCGCTCGCATCCGGTGTGGCGCGACGAGACCGCGGCGCTGCAAGCGACGCAGCGGCTGGTGGCGCTGGCCCACGAGACCGGCAAGCGTATCCACGTGCTGCACATCTCCACCAAGGAGGAAATCGAGTTCTTGCGCGACCACAAGGACGTCGCGTCCTGCGAGGCGACGCCGCATCACCTCACGCTGACCGCGCCTGAATGCTACGAGCGGCTCGGCACGCTGGCGCAGATGAACCCGCCGGTGCGCGACGCCAGCCATCGCGACGGCATCTGGAACGGCATCGCGCAGGGGATTATCGACGTGCTCGGTTCCGATCACGCGCCGCATACGCTGCAGGAAAAGGACAAGGTCTATCCGGCGTCGCCGTCAGGGATGACCGGTGTGCAGACGCTGGTGCCGGTCATGCTGGACCACGTCAATGCCGGCCGGCTGTCGCTGGCGCGCTTCGTCGATTTGTCGAGCGCGGGTCCGGCGCGGCTCTACAATATCGCCAGCAAGGGCCGCATTGCCGCCGGCTACGATGCCGACTTCACCATCGTCGATATGAAGCGCTCCGAGACCATCACCAACGACTGGGTGGCCTCAAAAGCCGGCTGGACGCCCTATGACGGCGTGAAAGTCACCGGCTGGCCGGTCGGGACCTTTGTCCGCGGCCGCCGCGTGATGTGGCAGGGCGAACTCGTGACGCCTGCGCACGGCGAGACGGTACGCTTTCTGGAGACGTTGCGGGGGTAACGACGCGCGAAGCTCTCCTCCGTCGTTGCGAGGAGCCACCGGGTCCGGCTTCGCCGGCCCGATGATATAGTCCGCGACGCGGCAATCCAGAAGGCTACTAGCGAAGACTGGATTGCTTGGTCGCCAGGGCTCCTCGCAATGACGGCTGAGGGGGCGCGAAAAAATTACTGCTTCGCCAGCGTCAGCGAGAACTCGCCGTTGCGGACGCGCGCTGGCAGACCTTCGACGAATTTCGCGACAGCATCTTCGCCGTAAGTGCCGACCAGCTCGGCGAAAGCGGCGAACAGGCTGGCCTGCGCCAGGCAATCGCCGTCGACGCCATCATGGCGCGCTTCGGCCCAGGCTTCGTTGAGGTAACCGAGAGCGGCTTGCTTCTGATCCTGATCGGGCAGGGCGTCGCGGGCGGACTGGTAGGCAACGGAATGGCTCATGAAATTCCCAGATGATCTTTGACGCGCCCCGAGGCGAAGCACGTTCTTTCAAGCTCGAATCAGAATCTAGCATGGGTAGTTTGGCTGCAAGCCGGACATCTTTAAAAAGGGTTAACGGCGGCGAATCAAATTTCGCAAAGATTCACCTGGATCCCGAACCGGAAGAATTCGGCGTTGGGCGAGGAGCCCTTTCGCTCAATCGGGTAGGGGGGCGTCTCGGAACAAGGGCTGCCGCCATCGCGCGGGTGCGCCCTATGCTGCTCGCGGCGCCTGAGCCTCGCGCATCCGTCGGGGAACTTGTTTGATGTCGTTTGAAACCGCGATTTCCGTTGATGCGCGCTGTGTTTGGCTGTTGGCAAAGGCAGCCGACGCCACCTCCATCGGGCTGGTGGTGGACCGGCAGCAACTGAAACGGGCGGCCGGCGAGGTGCTGCTCGAGATCAGGGCCGCGGCGGTGAATCCGTCCGATATCAAGGCGGCGACCGGGCTGATGCCCTATGCCATCTTTCCGCGAACGCCCGGCCGGGATTTTGCCGGGGTGGTGATCGACGGCCCCGCCCATTGGATCGGCCGCGAGGTGTTTGGTTCGTCGGGTGATCGCGGTATCCGCCGCGATGGGACCCATGCCACACATCTGTCGGTCGAGGCGAAGGCGCTGGTGGAGAAGCCGGGGCGGTCTGTCATGGGAGGAGACCGCCGGCATTGGCGCGCCTTTCGGTGGCCGGCTCATCGCGCGACCGGGTGATGCTGCGGCCGTAGCCGAACCTATTCGGCCGCTTTCGTCACGATCCTGATCTCCGACGTCAACGTGCGATGTACCGGGCACTTGTCGGCGATCTCCATCAGCCTGGCGCGCTGTCCGGCGTCCAGCGCCCCTTCGATCGAGATTGTTCGCTCGACCTGGTCGATCATGCCCTCCTTGGTCTCGCAGGCCTCGCAATCCGTCGCATGGATCTTGCCATGCGTCAGCGTCACGCTGACGCGCTCCATTGGCAGCGCCTTGCGGTCGGCATAGAGCCGCATGGTCATCGCGGTACAGGCGCCGAGCGCGCCTAGCAGGAGATCATAGGGCCCCGGGCCGGTGTCGGTGCCGCCTGCGGTGACGGGTTCGTCGGCAAGAAGAAGATGCGGCCCGACGATGACCTGCTGCTGGAATTTGCCGGCGCCGGTTTCGCGCACGATCACCCGGCGCGGTTCTTCCGGCAGGGCCGTAACCGGCTGCTCCTTGAGTGGTGACAGATACCGCGCCGCCCACGCTGCGATCAGATTGGCGACGTAGATGGCATCGGTCCGGTCGGTGAGCAGATGGTCCATGCCGTCGAGCGATACAAAACTCTTCGGATGTCTGGCGGCGAGAAAGATGTTCGTGGCGCTATCGATGCCGACGGTGTCATCGGTCGGGGATTGCATGATCAGCAGCGGCCTGTGCAGCCGTGTCACGTGCGCCATCAGATTGTGCTCGGCGACATCGTCGAGAAATTCACGCTTGATCCGGAATGGCCGGCCGGCGAGTTGCACTTCGACTTCACCGTGGACGCGAATGTCGTGCAGACGGTCGGCGAACAGTTTGGTGACGTGGGCGGGATCGGACGGCGCGGCAATGGTGACCACCGCTTTCGCTTCGGGGATCTTCGCGGCCGCCGCGAGGATCGCCGCGCCGCCCAGACTGTGTCCGATCAGGATGGCCGGCGCCTGTCGGATGTTGCGCAGATGGTTGGCGGCAAGAACAAGATCAGCGATGTTGGAGGAGAACGTCGAATTGGCGAAGTCGCCTTCGCTGGAACCGAGCCCGGTGAAATCGAACCGTAGCACCGCGATGCCGCTCGCCGTCAGCGCCGCGGAAATCCGTCGCGCGCCGTGGGTGTCCTTGCCGCAGGTGAAGCAATGCGCAAATAGCGCATAGGCGATGATGGCGCCATCCGGCAGGTCCAGCGCCGCGGCCAGCGCGTGGCCATCCGTGCCGGAAAATTGAAAGCGTTCGGTCGGCATCGCGGACTCCTTGGACGTGGTTTGGAATCTCCCCGTCATTGCGAGGAGCGAAGCGACGCGGCAATCCAGAAAGCACAAGCGAAGCAAGACAGGATTGCTTCGTCGCAACGGCTCCTCGCAATGATGAGCCAGGATTTAATCGTCCGAATAGCGCTGCTCTTGCCACGGATCGCCGCGGTTATGATAGCCGCGCACTTCCCAATAGCCGGGTTTGTCCTCGGTGACGAATTCAATGCGCTGCAGCCACTTGGCGCTCTTCCAGAAATACAGATGCGGCACGATCAGGCGAACGGGGCCGCCGTGGTCGCGCTCGATCGGTTGCCCCTGCCAGGAATGCGCCAGCAGGGCGTCCTCGGCCGCGAAATCCTGCAAAGTGAGGTTGGTGGTATAACCGTCGTGGGAATGCAGCACGACGAATTGCGCGTCGTCTCTTGGTTTGCAGGCGGCCAGCAGCTCTCG
Source organism: Tardiphaga sp. (assembly GCA_014377915.1). Next base: position 14,340 of record JACMOT010000321.1, on the reverse strand, counting down.
GGTGGAGAGCCCGTCCCAGCGATTGTCGTAGCGCGACCAGGTGGTGACGCAGTGGATGTCGGAGATGAATTGCTGCTGCGGCTGCGCGCTGAACTGGGCAAAATCCCAGAACAGCGGATTCTCCACCGCGCCATAGACGTCAAGCCGCCAGCGGTCCTGCGATATGTTCGGCGTGACGCCGAGGTCCAGCACCGGCCAATCCCCGGTGAGGTGCTGGCCGGGCGGCAGCCGTTGTTCCTCGGGGCGCGCGATCCGGCCGGTCAGAAACCGGCCTTCGCGCGCCCAGCGCTCCTTGGTTTTGGTCAGCTTTGAGTCCGGCGGCAGGTTTTCGTCGGTCATCGCTGTGCTCCGTAGCTGGAACGGCGCCGCCGTCACTCGTGACGGTGCATCGCCGAGTTGTGCTTGGTGTCGCGCATGGTGGCGTAAATGATCAGCGACAGGAAGATCATGCCGCTGAGGTAATAATAGAACCACTGCTCGTGGCCCAGACTCTTGAAGTACAGCGCGATCATCGGCGCGGTGCCGCCGAAGATCGACACCGTCAGCGCATAGGGCAGGCCGACGCCGAGCGCGCGGATATTGGTCGGAAACAGTTCCGCCTTCACCACGGCGTTGATCGAGGTGTAGCCGGCGACAAACACCCAGGCGGCGCAGATCAGCAGGAACGCCGTGAACGGCGACTTGGTCGATTGCAGCGCGGTCAGGATCGGAATCGTCGACAGCGTGCCGGCGACGCCGAAAAAGATCAGCAGCGGCTTGCGGCCGATGCGGTCCGACAGCGCGCCATAGAGCGGCTGCAGCAGGCAGGCGAAGATCAGCGTGCCGAAGATCACCGTGGTGGTCTGGTCGGCGGTGAGTCCGACCGAGAGCTTGACGAAGGTCTGCATGTAGGTGGTGAAGGTATAGAAAGCCGCGGTGCCGCCGGCGGTGAGGCCGACCACCAGCAGCAATTCGCGCGGATATTTCAGCAGCCCCCTGATCGATCCCATCGGCTTTTTCAGTCGCTTGGCTTCCTCGAAGGCCGGGCTCTCATGCAGGTCGCGCCGCATCACCGCCGCGAACACCGCGAGCATGGCGCCAATCACGAACGGAATCCGCCAGCCCCACGCATACAATTCCGCTTCGGTGAGAAACACCTTCTGCAGCAGCAGCAGCACGATGATCGCGGTCAACTGGCCACCGATCAGCGTGACATACTGAAAGCTGGAATAGAAGCCGCGATGCTTGGGATCGGCCACCTCGCTGAGATAGGTGGCGCTGGCGCCATATTCGCCGCCGAGGCTGAGACCTTCGATCATGCGGGCAAAGGCCAGCATCACCGGGGCGGCAAACCCGATGGTCGCGTAAGTCGGCGTACAGGCGATGATCAGCGAACCGAAACACATGCACAGCACCGACAGGGTCAGCGACAGCCGCCGGCCGTGGACATCGGCGATGTAGCCGAACAGCCAGCCGCCGAGCGGGCGCATCAGGAAGGTAGCCGAGAAGATCACGGCGGAATTGAGCTGCTGGACGACGGGATCGCTGTTCGGAAAAAAGGCCTGCGCGAAATACAGCGAGAAGGCGGTATAGGCGTAGAAGTCATACCATTCGACGAGGTTGCCCATCGAGCCGATGAAGATCGCCTTCACCCGCTTCTCGACGTCGGCAAGGTGAAGTTTGCCGTCGACGTTCGGTGCTGCAATTTGATCCGCCACGTGTCACCTTCAATTCCGTGAAATGAAATGCTCCGTTGCCACGGCTGCGACAAAAAGCCAATGCCGCGCGATGCATTGCAGCCGGCAGAAGCTGTTTGCTGTCCTCACGGCAGGCATGGTGCGATGCAATATTTGACGGAATGCTGATCATGGCGGCGCCTATGCGACGAAAGTTGCAGGCGTGGCGAGCCGGATCGTTGGACGAAGCAAAAATCGTCTTGATGCGTATTGATGGGGTATCACCCGCGTCCGCCGCCTGGTCGCGGGTGATATATTTTATATCAGGTTCAGGCTGCCGCCCTCGGATCGATCGGGGTCGAGCCGCGCAGTCCCAGAATGTCCTCGAGGACGCGGGAACCGGCGAGCAGGGCGGCTTCGCCGCGCGGCGGGCCGACGATCTGCAGGCCGACCGGCAAGCCGCGCGAGGTAAATCCGCAGGGCAGCGACATCGCCGGGCAGCAGATCAGCGTGATCGCGTAGACGATCGCCAGCCACTGCACATAGTTCTCGAAGGTGGTGCCGTTGCATTCCGCGAGATAGCGCTGCTCGATCGGGAACGGTGGTACGATCGTCGCCGGGCACAGCAGCAGGTCATAGGTCTGGAAGAATTCATAGGCGCGGGTTGCCATCGCGACGCGCTGGCCTTCGGCGCGCCCGATGTCGGTGACCTTGAGCTTGAGGCCCTCCTCGATATTCCAGATCACTTCCGGCTTCAGCATGTCGCGCTTCTCGCCCAGCAGCCTCGCCTTGGAGAGCGCGAAATCATAGGCGCGCAGCACGTGAAAGCATTCATGCGCTTCGCGAAGGTCGGGATGCGCTCCCTCGACGATGACGCCGGCTTCCTCGAAGCGCAGCGCCGCCTGGCGGGTGATCGCGACCACTTCCGGGTCGACCGGGGTGATGCCGAGATCCGGCGAATAGGCCACGCGCTTCGGTTTGCGGCCGGAGCGTGCGGCAGCGCGGAACGTGTCCGGCAGCAGCGGCAGCGACAGCGGGTCGGCCGGATGTTCACCGCTCATGGCGTCGAGCATCAATGCCAGATCCTCGACGTTGCGGGCCATCGGCCCCTGCACGCTGAGGGTTCGCGCGATCGCCACCGAGGGCGAAATGGCGACGCGGCCGATGCTGGGCCGCATGCCGACCACGCCACAGAAACTGGCGGGATTGCGCAGCGAGCCGCCCATGTCGGAGCCATGCGCCAGCCAGGCGGTGCCGCTGGCCAGGGCCGCTGCGGCGCCGCCGGAGGAGCCCGCCGCCGAGCGCGACAGGTCCCACGGGTTCAGCGTCGCGCCGAACACATCGTTGAAGGTGTTGGCGCCGGCGCCGAATTCCGGCGTGTTGGATTTCGCGTAGATCAGCGCGCCGTTCTCTTCCAGGCGCTCGACCAGCAGGTTGGATCTGGCGGGGATCGTGTCCTGAAAGATCCGCGACCCTTGCGTGGTGCGCACGCCGGCCACCGCGGTGAGGTCCTTGATGGGCACCGGCAGGCCGGCCAGGATGCCGCGGCTACCGAGCGGCTTCTTCATCAGCTCCGTCGCAAACCGGCGGGCGCGATCAAAACACAGCGTCGGCAATGCGTTGACCTTGTCATCGACCTCGGCAATTCGCGCCTCGAGCGCATCCAGCAGTTCAAGCGGTGTCACCGTGCCGGCATTGAGTTGATCGACGATGGCGCATGCCGTCGCCTTGATGAGCTGTTGATCAGATGCCACGCACTCTCCAGTTCGCTTGCCTAAAATTGTCGATCCCGACGGAATTGCCGTGTAGACCATTTTGCGACGAAGTGTAATCGCAGCGCGCCGCTCTGCACGAATACGGGGATGCAACCATGGGTAAGCCTTTCGGAGCAACGGACTGGCGCGCGATGAGTCGGGAGCAGGTCGATGCCGGCCTCAACAATGGCGTCGCGGTTGCTGGCAGTGCCGAGATCGGCGCCGGCTGGGTCGAGCGCTCCGAGGCGATGAAAGTGAGGTTTCCGGCGCATCTCGAGCTGAGCTACGGGCCGCGCGAGCGCAACCGGTTCGACTTTTTGAAGGCCGCCGATGGCGGCCCGACGCTGGTGCTGATCCATGGCGGCTACTGGCAGATGCGCTCCAAGGATTTTTTCACCTGCTTCGCCGCGGGACCGATGGCGCATGGCATCAACGTCGCCGTGATCGGCTACACGCTGGCGCCGGAAGCCACGCTCGACGAGATTGTCGCGGAACTGCACGCCAGCGTCGACGCGCTGGTGGCGCAATTGCCGGCACTGGGCGGAGATCCCGCGCGGATCATCGTCAGCGGCTGGTCCGCCGGCGGGCACCTCACCGCCACGACGCTGACCCATCCCGCGGTCAAGGGCGGCGTTGCCATATCGGGCATCTACGATCTCGAGCCGATCCGCCACAGCTATCTCAATGAGAAGCTGAAGCTCGATGAAGCGATGTCGAAGCGCAATTCACCGTTGCTGCGGGATAGCGGCCCGGCGGCGCCGCTGTCGCTGGTGGTCGGCGGCAACGAGTTGCCGCTGCTGCGGCAGCAGACCTCGGATCTGGCCGCGTTCCGCGCGGTGCGCGGTCTGCCGGTGAGTTACGAGGAGATCGCCGGCGCCGATCATTTCAGCATCATGAAACAGCTGGAATCGCCGACTGGACGCATCACCACGCTGATCAAGCAGATGGCGGAGCGGATCTAGTCCCGAACCGGGTGCGTTCGCGATAGCAATGACCCGGCCGCGGCGATCGGTCCCGGCCATCGCGCATCGCGCAGTGCACTGCAGCGTTGATCGCCGGCCTGGTTTGGTCCACACCTCCCGACACAATTATTGGCGAAGGAAACAGGTCGTGAGCACGCAAAAAGAATATCGGATCGCGGTCATCCCGGGCGACGGCATCGGCAAGGAAGTGATGCCGGAAGGTTTGCGCGTGCTGGAGGCCGCTGCCAAGAAGTACCGGGTCAAGCTGCATTTCGACCATTTCGACTTCTCGTCCTATGATTATTACGAGAAGCACGGCCAGATGATGCCGGATGACTGGAAGGACCAGATCGGCAAGCACGACGCGATCTATTTCGGCGCCGTCGGCCTGCCGGCAAAAATTCCGGATCATATTTCGTTGTGGGGATCGCTGATCAAGTTTCGCCGCGAGTTTGACCAGTACGTCAATCTGCGCCCCGTCAAGCTGATGCCCGGCGTACCCAGCCCGCTGGTCGGCCGCAAGACCGGCGATATCGATTTCTGGGTGGTCCGCGAAAACACCGAAGGCGAATATTCATCGGTGGGCGGTCGCATGTTCCCCGGCACCGATCGCGAATTCGTCACCCAGCAAACGGTGATGACGCGGATCGGCGTCGACCGGATTCTGAAATTCGCGTTCGATCTGGCGCAATCGCGACCGAAGAAGCATTTGACTTCGGCGACCAAGTCTAACGGCATCTCGATCACCATGCCGTATTGGGATGAGCGCGTGGAGGAAATGGCGAAGGCCTATCCGGACGTGAAGTGGGACAAGTACCACATCGACATTCTAACCGCGAATTTCGTGCTGCATCCTGACTGGTTCGACGTCGTGGTCGGCTCCAACCTGTTCGGTGACATCCTCTCCGATCTCGGCCCGGCCTGCACCGGCACGATCGGCATTGCGCCGTCGGGCAATATCAACCCGGCCGGGCTGTTCCCGTCGGTGTTCGAGCCGGTGCATGGTTCGGCGCCCGATATTGCCGGGCAGGGCATCGCCAATCCGATCGGCATGATCTGGTCCGGTGCGATGATGCTCGAACATCTCGGTGAGAAGGAAGCCGCCGCCGCGATCGTCACGGCGATCGAGCGCACGCTAGGCGAACGCACGCTGCGTACCCGCGACCTCGGCGGCCAGGCCGACACCTCGGCCTGCGGCAAGGCCGTGGCGGAGATGCTGGAGTAGGTACTGCCTCGGCTGGGTTGCATCGTCCCCGGACGCGGTGCACCGCGCCGCCATTCGGCGGCATGGTGCGCCGCAAAGCCGGGGCCCCGGGTGACGAAGAAAGAAACCGGGATCCCGGATCCGCGGAGCGGCATGGAACGCCGCACTGCGTCCGGGACACGGATCATGATCGCCGCGTGAGTCGCGTCGCCAGAAATTCCATCAGTACCTCGACCCGCGCGGGGCGCGGTCCTCCCGGTGGGGTGACGAGGTAGACCCCGCTTTCGGATTGCGACCAGTCGGCCAGTACGGCTTCGAGCTGGCCGCACGCCAGCGCCTCGCCGCAGATGAATTCCGGCAGGTCGCCAATTCCCAACCCCGCGATCAGTGTCGGCAGCAGCGCTTCGCCATTGTTGACGCGCAGCGGACCGGCCGGTCGCACGCTGGCTTGCTCGCCCGCGGCGTTGCTGAAGTGCCAGACGCCCGGTGTCGAGAGATAGGTATAGCCGAGGCACCGGTGCCCGGCGAGCTGCAGCGGATGTGTCGGACGGCCATGCCTGACGAAATAAGCCGGCGCTCCGACAATGTAACGTGGCATGCCGCACAGCCGTCGCGCCAGTAGCGAGGAATCCGGCAAAGTTGCGATGCGGATCGCGGCGTCAAATCCTTCGCCGATCAGGTCAACCGTGGCATCGCTCAGGCTGAGATCGATCGAGATTTCGGGATAGGCCGCCAGAAATTCGGGCAGCAGCGGCGCCACGACCTTGGTGCCAAAGGTCATCGGCACCGCGAGTCGCACCAGCCCGCGCGGTGTCGCCGATTGCGCCAGCGCCTCGCTCTCGGCCAGTTCGCCGTCGGCCAGCAATCGGGCGGCGCGTACCGCCAGCGTACGGCCGGCGTCGGTGAGCGCAATCCGCCGCGACGTCCGGTTGAACAGCCGTGCGCCCAGCCTCTCCTCGAGCCGGCTGACGGCCTTGGAGACGGTGGCGGTGGACAGCGCCAGCTCCGCCGCGGTGGCCGCGAAAGAGCGCAGCTCGACCACCTTGGCAAAGATCGCCAGTGCCTCGAAGTCGGGAAGTTTTGACATCAATTTCCTGAACGATGAGTTTCCATCATTTCTATTTATGCCTCATCTGGCGCAGGCTATCCACCGGATAACGCCATGCCATCCAAGCCAGTTGTCCAACCAGGAGCCCGTCATGACCAAGGTTCTCGTCCTCTATTATTCCGCCTATGGCCACATCGAGACGATGGCCAACGCTGTCGCCGAAGGCGCGCGCGAGACCGGCGCCACGGTCGATATCAAGCGCGTGCCCGAACTGGTGCCCGCCGATATCGCCAAGGCGTCCTACTACAAGGTCGACCAGGCCGCGCCGGTCGCGACCATCGATGATCTCGCGAATTATGATGCCATTATCGTTGGCACCGGCACCCGCTTCGGCCGCATGGCCTCGCAGATGGCCAACTTCCTCGACCAGGCTGGTGGGTTGTGGGCGAAGGGCGCGCTGCATGGCAAGGTCGGAGGGGCCTTCACCTCGACCGCGACCCAGCATGGCGGTCAGGAAACCACCCTGTTCTCGATCATCACCAATTTGCTGCATTTCGGTATGACCATTGTCGGCCTGAACTATGGCTTTCAGGGCCAGATGAAGCTCGACGAGGTCACCGGCGGCTCGCCCTATGGTGCGACGACGATTTCCGCCGGTGACGGCAGCCGCCAGCCCAGCGAGAACGAACTGGCCGGCGCCCGCTATCAGGGCAGGGTGATCGCGGAGACCGCGAAAAAGCTGCATGGCTGAGGCATAGACTATCGCTCGATGGCTGGAACCGACAGTCATGCCAGGCATGACTGTCGGTTCGTCCACCCGCGTTGATTTTTTTGCTCCGGCGCAGCATGGTCGGAACAATGTCTGACATGTTCTCCACCCTCGCCGCGCTGGTCTATGACGACAGCCAGGATCCCGACGCGATGCTACGCGGGTTTGCGGCTGATCTGAACGCGCGCGGTTGCCGCGCGGTCGGTCTGGTGCAGCTTGGCGATGCCAGCGGCGGTGCTCCGCAACTCTCGGCGTTGCTGGTCCATAATGGCCATACGATCCGGCTGTTTCAGAACCTCGGTCCAGGCGCGACCGGCTGCAAGCTCGACCTTGGCCAGTTGCTCGACGCGGGCATCCAGGTGGCGAACGCGATCGACGAAGGCGCCGATCTGGTCATCATCAACCGCTTCGGCCGCCAGGAACGCGATGGCAAGGGCCTGTCCTATCTGATCGAGCGCGCGCTCAGCGCAGATATTCCCGTTATCATCGCGGTCCCGGTGGCGCGGTTGGCGGACTGGGCCAGTTTCTCCGACGGCATGGCGACGCAATTGTCCTGCGAGCGCGCGGCGCTCGACGCCTGGTGGATGTCGGTGTACGCCGCGCGATCGCAGGTCGCTTAGAACCGCGCCTACGCATCCGTTCCCCGGACGCAGTGCACTGCGCCGCCGGGACACAGCCGGAATGCCGTCGTATCAGCTCCAGGCCCTCAACTTTAGTCCACCTCGCTTTGCGCGGTCCGAGCTTGTCCGTCCGGCGCGCCGGTGCTAGATGTCGGGTCATCGTACAACTTTATGACCCGCCCGATCGACGAAGCGAATAGACGACGCGCCCGGGCGCTCCTACACTGCTAGCAAAGTCGACCCCTAAGGGGCGAACCAAATAACCGGCCAAAGTGCCGGACTCAGGAAATTCACAGGGAGGATTTCGTCCATGAGAAGAAGAGATGTCGTCACGGGCGGCCTCGCCGCGCTGGGACTCGGCGCCGCTGGCCTCGGTCGCCTCACCCCCGCACTCGCCCAGAGCAAAATGGTGCTGAAGGCGTCCGACGTCCACCCGCTCGGCTATCCCACGGTGGAATCCGTGATAAAGATGGGCAAGAAGCTGGACGCCGCCACCAATGGCCGCCTCACCATCCAGATGTTTCCCTCGATGCAGCTTGGCGGCGAGAAGGAAGCCATCGAGCAGGCCCAGGTCGGCGCGCTGCAGATCGCGCGCATCTCGGTTGGCGCCGTCGGCCCGGTGGTCGATGACGTCAACGTCTTCAACATGCCGTTCGTGTTCCGCGACGCCCGGCACATGGAAGCCGTGCTCGACGGCGAGATCGGCACCGAGCTGCTCGACAAGATCACGGCCAACCAGAAGACCGGGCTGGTCGCGCTCGGCTGGATGAACGCCGGCTCGCGCAACATCTACAACAGTAAGCGCCCGATCAGGACTATCGCCGACCTCAAGGGCCTGAAGATCCGGATGATCGGCAATCCGTTGTTCATCGACACCATGAACGCGCTCGGCGGCAACGGCATCGCGATGGGCTTTGATCAGGTCTATAGTGCGATGCAGACCGGCGTGGTCGACGGCGCCGAGAACAACCTGCCATCCTTCGTGGCGCAGAACCACTATCAGGTCGCCAAGTACTTCTCGATGACCGAGCACCTGATCATACCCGAACTGCTGGTGTTCTCGAAAGCCTCCTGGGACAAGCTGTCGAAGGACGATCAGGTGCTGGTGAAGAAGTTTGGCCGCGAGGCACAGGCCGAACAGCGGGTGTTGTGGTACGAGGCCGAGAAGACCGCGCTCGACAAGATGAAGGAAGTCGGCACCGACGTCATCACTACGATCGACAAGAAGCCGTTCCAGGAAGCGGTGAAGCCGGTGTGGGATAAGTATGGCGCCAAATATGCCGAGATGACCAAGCGCATCGCCGCGGTGGGTTAGTCCATCACCGTCATTCCGGGGCGCGGGCGGAGCCTGCCGGCCGCGAATCCGGAATCCGGAGATGTTTTGAACGTCTCGAGGTTCCGGGTTCAATCGCCGCTGCCGCGGCTCGTACGCCGGAATGAGAACCGAGTGATCCTGAGGTCTGCATGTCCGACGTTCTTTCAAAACTGCCCATCATCTCCCGGCCACGTGATGAAGCCGCGGGCCATGGCGCCGCCGCGGCCTTCCGCCGAACGATGGATGCGCTGTACTGGAGCGGCGCGGTTATCTCCTGCATCGCGCTGGTACTGATTTCGGCAATCATCCCGTGGGCGGTCTACACCCGCTATATTCTCAATAGTGCGGCATCGTGGCCGGAGCCGCTAGCGGTGCTGCTGACCGTCGCAGTTACCTTTATCGGCGCTGCAAACTGCTATCGGCAGCGCATCCATATGAACATGACGGTCGGCACCAATCTGCTGTCACCGCGAATGCGCGTCGGCGCTGCCTTCATCAGCGAACTGCTGATGGCGGCGATGGCGTTGTTCATGATGATCTGGGGCATGAAGCTGGTGCTGGCGACCTGGGGCAATTCAGTCGACGAATTCCCGGCGCTGTCGGTCGGCATCACCTATCTGCCGATTCCGATCTCCGGCGCGATGATGTTCCTGTTCGTGGTGGAGCGGCTCACGATAGGTCCGCCGCCGCAGGATGGCAGTGACTCCCATGTCGCCTTTGAATAGCTCGCCGCCGCACTAGTCCTCAAGCAAGATAAAGAAAACCACGATGGACATCGCCGTTCTACTGCTCAGCATGTGTCTTTTTTTCGCCATTGGCATGCCGATCGCCTTCGCGCTGGCGCTGGCGGCGCTGGTCGGCGCGCTGTGGATCGACCTGCCGGTCGCGGCGGTGATGCAGCAGCTCTCCAGCGGTGTCGGCAAGGTGTCGATGTTGACGGTGCCGTTCTTCGTGCTGGCGGGTGCCATCATGGCGGAAGGCGGCATGGCACGGCGGCTGGTGGATTTCGCCGCCGTGGTGGTCGGCTTCACCCGGATTCGCGGCGGGCTGTCGCAGGTCAATATTCTTGCCACCACCATCATGAGCGGTATCTCTGGATCCTCGGTGGCCGACACTTCAGCGATCGGTTCGGTCATGATTCCGCAGATGGCAGCCAAGGGCTATCCGCGGGTTTTCGCCACCAACGTCACGATCTCCGCCTCAGTGCAGGCGATCCTGGTGCCACCGAGCCACAATGCGGTGATCTACTCGCTGGCCACCGGCGGCGTCGTCTCGATCACCAGCCTGTTTCTGGCCGGCATCGTCCCCGGGCTGCTGCTCGGCTTCTCGATCATGCTGCTATGCCTGTATTTCGCCTATCGCGACGGCCATCCCAAGGGCGAGCCGGTGCCGATCCGGCAGGCGCTGAAAATGCTGGGTGACGCGACTTGGGGGATTATCACCTTGGTGATCGTGCTCGGTGGCATCCTGACCGGGGTATTCACGCCGATCGAGGCCGGCGCGGTGGCCTGCGTCTGGGCGTTCTTCGTCACCATGTTCATCTACCGCGACTATAAATGGTCAGAACTGCCGATGCTGACCTATCGCACCCTGCAGACGGTGGCGATGGTGCTGACCTTGGTGGCGACCGCGTCGTGTTTCGGCTATGTCGCGGCGCTGATGCAGATGCCGGCGAAGATGACTGAATTCTTCGTCGCTATTTCATCGAACAAATATGTGCTGCTGATGTGGCTCAACATCATGCTGCTCGTGCTCGGCACCGCGCTCGATCTGGCGCCGCTGCTGTTGATCTGCACGCCGATCCTGCTGCCGGTGGTGAAGAATTTCGGCATCGACCCCGTGCATTTCGGCATCGTGATGCTGCTCAACCTCGGCATCGGCCTGCTGACGCCGCCGGTCGGCACCACTTTGTTTGTCGGCTGCGCGATCGGCAAGGTCTCGGTGGACGAGGTGATGCGCGGCATCTGGCCGTTTTATTACGTGATGTTCGCGGTCTTGATGCTGGTGACCTATGTGCCATGGTCCTCGATGGCCCTGCCGCACGCATTCGGGTTTCGATGAGGCCGCGGCTTCTCCACGTCATTGCGAGGAGTCATCGGGCCGGCTTCGCCGGCCCGATGATAAACTCCGCGACGCGGCAATCCATAAAGTCGCGGAGAAAGACCGGATTGCTTCGTCGCAAGGGCTGCTCGCAATGACGTATGCTAAACGGGCGAGCCGTTAGCCAGCCGCCGGTAGCGTTCCTTGCCGTTGAGCAGATGTCGGCGCATCGCGTCGCGCGCCTTGCGGGGCGAGCGGGCAGAAATGGCGTCGACGATCGACTGATGTTCGCGCTCGACGCTTTCGAGATAGCGTTTTTGTAATTCGGCGTTGCCTTCAAAAGTCCGGATACTCTGACGCGGAATGATCAGCCCGCCGAGGAATTCGAGGAATCCGACGAAACGCGAATTCTGCGTTGCGATGGCGATCGCAAAGTGAAAATCAAAATCTTCCTTGACCGCGCGGTCGCCATTGCTGATGGCACGGTTGAAGGTGGCCGCGGCTTTGGCGATTGCCTTCAACTGCGCGGCACTGGCCCGCTCGGCGGCAAAGGCCGCGGCCTCGATCTCCACGGCGGTGCGCAGTTCGAGGATCTCGATCACGCTGCCGAGCGAACCCAGCCCGTCGGGGTCGATTGCGTAAGGCTGCTGGTTGGGATCGGCGTGGACGAAGGCGCCGGCGCCCTGCCGTGTCGTCACCAGGCCGCGCGCGCGCAGCGCCGAGATCGCCTCGCGTACCACGGTGCGGCTGACCCCCATCGCCGCCATCATGGCCTGCTCGGTCGGCAGCCGGGCGCCGGCGGGCAATTGTCCCTCGCTGATCTGCGCGGCGATACGCTCGACTACGTCCTCGGTGCGCCGCCGCACCGGATTAATCGGTCGTAGCAGAGCCGGCGTCTCGCCACCGGATTTCTTGGGCGCGGGTTTGAGCTTTTGTTGTATGGTCATCGTACAACTTGGCTACCATTGCCGCGCCGCTCCGGCAAGATAAGCACCCGCGGCTCTTTTCCTCTCGGCCGACGAAAGAAGGAATATCCGCTATGGCCCCGCTTACACGGGGTAGGCATCTTCCAGCCACCAAAGGTGTTCTCCAGATGCGCCGCCAGCGCCAGCGCGACATCCTCGCGCCAAGGCCGCGCCGCGACCTGTACGCCGAGCGGCAGGCCCTCCGGTGAAGTGCCGACGCGGACGGTGACCGACGGCCAGCCGGTCAGATTGTACATCTGGGTAGAGCCGAGCTCTTGCGGATATCGTCCTCGAAGGCGGTACCGTGCTTGATCGCCGGATAGGGCGCGACCGTGAGTGCCTTCTCGATCAGCAGCGAGATTATATCGGTCAAGTAGCGGCAGGGGATGCCGATTTGGCGGCGCATGCAAGACGACAAAACCGGCAGGTTCTGGACGCCGCGGCGGCAGCCGTTGCGCGAAACCTGGGCTGCAAGCTCGCGAATTAGCTCGGCTCGCGGTTCTTGAGGTCGCATTCGACCCAGGCGCCCTTGATCGCAAAGCGTTCGAACGGCGAGTTCGGCGCTGCCATTCGCAGCGGCGCCAGAAATTGAGCATCGGCCGGGCTGCGCAGATGAAAGAATACGTGGTTGGCGGTCATGGTATTGTGGGCCAGCCAGACGATGCCGGAAAAAAGTTCGATCAGGAGCTGGCCGTATTTGCCGAGATCCTCGGTACCGAAATCGTATAGCGGCGAAACCGCCATGAAGCGGGCCCGCAGCAGCGGCCCCTCGAACTTGCTCATCAACAGCTTGTTAACCTGGCAGAAGGCGTGCGGGACAGAGCCTTCATACAGTCCATAGAGGCCGCCCTTGCCGCCTTGCATCTGCGGCTCCAGCGCCGCGAACGTGCCGATCGCATAGGTCGAGAAATCCTCCTCGGCGGCCTCGGCGATCTTGCGCCATTGCGACTTCAGGGAAATCCAGGATTTGTCGGCATCACTGATAGGCAAGAGCCGCATGTCCGGGCATCTCCGATAAGGTCGTCGCGATCGATCCATGATCGTAGCGAAATACCTTCAACATAAAGATAACGCGGGCTCCCGATGCAACCTGCTGCCATGCAGACGCATCTCATCGGACATGATGACGAGCCAGAGTATCCTGAGTTGGCGGGAGAAGAAACCTGCCTGTTACGCGCCGGCGGCGTGGAGGCCGGCGGCAGCGATCGCCGTCACGGACGCCAGCCATTGCCAGGTCCGGGCCATCGGTGAACGCGGCTGGGGGCTTTTCGAGCGCATCGTTTTCGTCCGGTTCGCGCAGCGCGTGATGCTGGCCGCAGCCCGAATTGAGCCGCATCCCGAACATCATGCGCCATGGTGGCACTGTCGAGACCCCGACGAAAATAGCGACAGGAGCACTGCCGCTATGGCTAGCGCAGCGCTCATGTTCTCTTTCGTGACCTGATCGTGGTGTAATATTCTCGGCCGCATTCAGGCCGGCGCCGTCATTTGTTCGGGCTGCGGTTCCTGACATACATCCACCCAGGTGGCATTGACCAGCGCCGCCATCCGTTCGGGCGTGATGCGTACCGCGCTATGGATCGACCCCGCCGCCGGCACCACCTCGTCAAAAGCCCGCAGCGAGATGTCGCAAAACACCGGCAGCGGCGTCGCCAGTCCGAACGGGCACACGCCGCCGACCGGATGACCGGTGAGCGACACCACCTCACCGGCGTCCAGCATGCGCGGTTTGGCACCGAACGCGGTCTTGGCCTTCTTGTTGTCGAGCCGGGCGGTGCCCTTGGTCACGACCAGCACGACGCGTTCACCAACCCGCAGCGACAAGGTCTTGGCGATCCGCTCAGGTGCGACGCCAAATGCCTCGGCGGCCAGCGTCACCGTGGCTGAACTCTTGTCGGAAACGATCACGGCGACGTCGGGGGCGTGTTCGGCGAAGAAGGCGCGGACGGAATCGAGACTCATATCGGAAAGCTCCAGAGGCGACGCGGTCGCCGTCTTGCGAAAAATT
>JACMOT010000320.1 GCA_014377915.1 Tardiphaga sp. | reverse complement strand
TGCGCGGTTCGCTCGACGACATGCTGACCAAGGAAGCGGTGAGTGTCTACAACGCACGGCGGACGGGCGAGAAATATCTGGTGGTGCCAAAGGGCTGACGCCAACTATGGCAGCGCGGCGATTTCAGGCGCGGTCGAAGAAATCGACCTCGCCGGTGTCGAGATCGTAACGCGCTCCGACCACCTTTATCCGGCCATCCGCAATTGGTCCGCTCATGATCGGGTCAGAAGACTGACGCAGGCCCGCAACGACGCGCCGCACGTTGGCGGCCACGCAGGCGTCGAGCAGATTTTCGCCCGGCTTTGCATTGGACTTGGCCGAAATGATTGCCGGAAGGATGGGCTCGAGCATGCGCGAAATGGCTGCTGGAAACTGCACATTGCGCTCGACCACCGAAAGTGCGGCATCGACCGCGCCGCAGCGTTCGTGGCCCATGACCACGATAAGCGAAACATTGAGCGCCGACACGGCGTAGGCGAGCGATCCCATGCCGGCCGCTTCGACGTAATTTCCGGCGGTGCGGACGATGAACAGCTCACCCAGACCGGCACCGAGCAGATGTTCGGGGCCGACCCGCGAATCGGCGCAGCCGACCAGCGCCGCGAACGGAGTCTGCCCTTTGGCCAAGGCTAGTCTGCGCCGGGTAGAAAGATCCGAACCGTTGGGACGGTCGCCGACGAACCGGCGATTACCCTCGATCAGCCTGTCGAGAGCCTGATCTGGGGTGATACCCGCCGAGGTGGCACCATGGGCCGGTTCGGTCGCCAGCGCAGCACCGGCAGGAATGGCCATAGAACCGGCCAGGGCCAGACCGGATAACAAAATATCGCGGCGATCGACGGACATTTCCATGGTCGTTTCCCCCTATTGGAGTGGCAGCGCGTACCATGCCGGTTTCCGCCCACAAAGCGGCCTTCTCAACCTTTGCCGACGACGCTTTCGGGCAACTCGGTCCCAAACACGCGTTGGTAGTATTCGGCGACCAGCATCCGTTCGGCCTCGTCGCACTTGTTGAGAAAGGTCAGGCGAAAGGCAAAGCCGATGTCCTTGAAGATCGCGGTGTTTTGCGCCCACGTGATAACCGTGCGCGGGCTCATCACGGTGGAGATGTCGCCGTTGATGAAGCCTTGGCGGGTCAGGTCGGCGACCTTGACCATGTCGGCGACGCCCTTGGGATCGACCCCGGTGGACTTGGCGAGAACGATCTCGGCCTCGACCTGCGCGGGCAGGTAGTTGAGCCCGACGACGATGTTCCAGCGGTCCATCTGGCCCTGGTTGATCGCCTGGGTACCGTGATACAACCCGCTTGTATCGCCCAGCCCGACGGTGTTGGCGGTGGCGAACAGCCGGAACCACGGGTTCGGGCGGATCACCCGATTCTGGTCGAGCAGCGTCAGCTTGCCCTCGGTTTCCAGCACGCGCTGGATCACGAACATGACGTCGGGGCGGCCGGCATCGTATTCGTCGAACACCAGCGCGGTCGGGGTCTGGAGCGCCCACGGGAGCAGGCCCTCGCGGAACTCGGTGACTTGCAAGCCATCGCGCAGCACAATCGCATCGCGTCCGATCAGGTCGGTCCGGCTGATGTGGGCGTCCAGATTGATGCGGATACACGGCCAGTTGAGCCGGGCGGCAACCTGCTCGATGTGGGTCGATTTGCCGGTGCCGTGATAGCCTTGGACCATCACCCGGCGGT
>JACMOT010000033.1 GCA_014377915.1 Tardiphaga sp. | reverse complement strand
GTCCGACACCCCGACCGTAACGTTTTCCGACCTCAACCTTTCCGCGCCTGTCATGAAAGCGCTGAAGGACGTCGGCTACGAAGTGCCTTCGCCAATCCAGGCTGCTGCCATTCCTTTGCTGCTGGCTGGTCGCGACATCCTCGGTCAGGCCCAGACCGGCACCGGCAAAACCGCGGCGTTCGCGCTGCCGGCGCTGTCGAATATCGACATCAAGCAGCAAACCCCGCAAGTGCTGGTGCTGGCCCCAACGCGCGAACTGGCCATCCAGGTGGCCGAAGCGTTCCAGACCTACGCTGCCCACATTCCCGGCTTCCACGTGCTGCCAATTTACGGCGGCCAGAGCTACGGCCCGCAATTGTCGGCCCTGCGCCGCGGCGTGCACGTGATTGTCGGTACGCCAGGCCGTATCATCGACCACCTCGACAAGGGTTCGCTCGACCTGTCCAAGCTGAAAACGCTGGTGCTGGACGAAGCCGATGAAATGCTGCGCATGGGCTTTATCGACGACGTCGAGCAGATCCTGCAAAAAGTCCCGGCCACGCGCCAGACCGCGCTGTTCTCGGCCACCATGCCGTCGGCCATCAAGCGCATCGCCAAAACGTATCTGCGCGAGCCGACCGAAGTGACCGTCGCCGCCAAGACCGGCACTGCCGATAACATCACCCAGCGTTACTGGATGGTGAGCGGCATGCAGAAACTCGAAGCGCTCACGCGCATCCTGGAAGCCGAGCCATTTGACGGCATGATCATTTTCGCGCGCACCAAGCTCGGTACCGAAGAACTGGCCACCCGCCTGCAGGCAAGAGGCTTTGCGGCTACGGCCATCAATGGCGACATGCAGCAGACGCAGCGCGAGCGCACCATCGCCCAGCTCAAGGATGGCAAGATCGACATCCTGGTGGCGACCGACGTCGCCGCGCGCGGCCTTGACGTCGAGCGCATCAGCCACGTCATCAACTATGATGTGCCATCGGATCCGGAAAGCTACACCCACCGCATCGGCCGTACCGGCCGCGCGGGCCGCAGCGGCGAAGCGATCCTGTTCATCACCCCGCGCGAGCAGGGCCTGCTGAAAGCGATCGAACGCGCCCCGCGCCAGCCGGTGTCGCCGCTGACGCTGCCGACGGTGAAAACCATCAACGACGTGCGCATCGCCAAATTCAAGGACCAGATCACCGAGACGCTGGCAGCCGGCGGCATGGACGTGTTCCGTACCCTGATCGAAGAATACGAGCGCGAGCTGAACGTGCCTGCGGTGGAGATTGCCGCGGCGCTGGCCAAGCTGGCGCGCGGCGACGTGCCGCTGCTGCTGGAAAAGCCGGACCGCACCGCCAAGGCCGCGCCAGCGTGGGAAGAGCGTCCGGCCCGCGCGCCGCGCGCGGAAGCGCCGATGCGCCCTGACCGCGGCGATGCGCCGGCGCTCAAGCGCGAGCGCACCATGCGTCCGGCCGAAGAGGGCATGGGCACGTTCCGCATCGAAGTGGGCCATTCGCACGGCGTCAAGCCGGGCAACATCGTCGGCGCGATCGCCAACGAGGCGGGCATCGAGTCGAAGTACATCGGCCGCATCGAGATCTACGACGACTACAGCACGCTGGACCTGCCGGCCGACATGCCGCCTGACCTGATCGATCACCTGAAGACGGTGTGGGTGGCGGGCCAGCAGCTCAACATCACGCGCGACGGCGAGACGCCGGCTGTGAAGAAGGCGGCTGGTTCGTTCGCCGGACCGAAGAAGGCGGGCGACCGCCGGTTTGCCGAGAAGGCGGGCTACGCAAAAGGTCCGAAGAAGGAACACCGCAAGGGGCCGCCGAAAGCGGAGTAAGTGGAAAAAAGGGCGCCGTGATGGCGCCCTTTTTATTTTTTCTCCGATAGACCATGAACCGTCGTTCCCGCGGAGGCGGGAACCCATACTGAGCGAGCAGACGCAATCAGTGGGCGGCCACGGGAACGGGTGTGGCTATCACCGCCCCTTGCTTCTCGCGCACGAAACACCACAATACCGCCGACACTGCCAGGCAGCCGCCGCAAATGATGAACAGCACTCTCGAGTCGTCCGCCGAGCTCAATATGTAGCCCACGCCGGTCGACAGCAGTTGCGGCAGCACCACCGACAGGTTGAAGATCCCCATGAAGAAGCCCATGCGGCTCTTGTCCACCTTCTCGCTCATGATCGCAAACGGCAGGCTGACCACCGCGCCCCAGCCGATGCCGACCACCGCCATCAGTGCGTACAGCCGGTGCGTCGAATAGCCGTGGAACGCGATCGCGAAGTAGGCCGCGGCCATGATCGCCACACAGCCTGCCTGCGTCTTCACGCGGCCGATTCGCGCGGCGAGCGGCGCCAGTACCAGCGCCGGCAGCAGGAAGCCCACCACGTTCATCACCGCGAATGAAATCGCGATCACCCGGCCGGACTGCGTCGCCACTACATCCGGTGCGGCCTGGCCATCGACGATGTGCTGCTGGATGAAGGCGATGATGTACACGAACATCGATTGCACGCCGATCCACGAGAAGCCATGCGCCAGGTAGATGCGCCACAGCTGGCTCCATTCGGTCTTCGTCGCGGCCGCCTTGTCGGCCTTGACGGCCAGCTCGCGCGGCTCGGTCACGAAGAACATCGGCACCACCGAAAACGCGAACACGATCACCACCCCGACCGAGATCAGCGCATAGTTGTCGACCAGCGCCCCGATCAGATAGGCCATCACGCCAAAAAAACCGGAGATGGTCTGCATCCAGGTATAGCCCTTGGTGCGCGCCGGACCGTCGGGGGTGAGATCTGCGATCAGCGAGCGGGTGGGGTTAAAGCCGATGTTGATCGACAGGTCGAGCG
>JACMOT010000319.1 GCA_014377915.1 Tardiphaga sp. | reverse complement strand
GGGCTCGTAATCCAGCTGCCATTCCCGGGTCTTGGCGAGGCCGGCCTGCATCGCGTTCTTGGCGGCCTTGAAGATGCGTGCGGTCATTTGATGCTACAGCCTGAAAAGATGCGACATTGCGCCAAATTGGTGGAACCGGCGGTCTCGATGTAGTTAATTGTCACGTACAGAACGTGATTCCGCCGTTAGGCGGCTCTTGGAGTTTGGGTATAATCTTTCCGCGGCGTCGTGACAATCGGGGCGCGGAACTGGTTATCTCCCTATATTGCTTCCCACCACCCCTGCCCTGAATTCCGCAATCGAACGGCTCCCATGGACATCCAGGCCATTCTCCCCCCCAAAGGACGCGACCTGCGGCTGGACCTGTTCCGCGGCATCGCCAACTGGGCCATTTTCCTCGACCACATCCCCGACAATGTGGTGAACTGGATCACCACCCGGAATTACGGCTTTTCAGACGCCGCCGACCTGTTCGTGTTCATTTCCGGCTACACCGCCTCGTTCGTCTACGCCAAGATGATGCTGGAGCGCGGTTTCATCGTCGGCGCCACCCGGCTGTTCAAGCGGGTTTGGCAACTTTACGTCGCGCACGTCATTTTGTTCGTGATCTACATCGCGGCGATCGGCTATGTCGCGCAGCGCTACAACGATCCCGACATCATCAACGAGTTCAACGTCGCCGGCCTGGTCGACAACCCGATCCAGACCCTGACCCAGGGCCTGCTGCTGAAATTCAAGCCGCTCAACCTCGACGTGCTGCCGCTATATATCGTGCTGATGGGGTTCTTCCCGCCGGTGCTGTGGATGATGCTGCGCAAGCCGGACCTGACCATGCTGGCCTCGCTGGCGCTGTATTTCGCCGCCCGCCAGTTTGGCTGGAACCTGGCGGCCTATCCGTCCGGCTCATGGTATTTCAACCCCTATACCTGGCAGCTGCTGTTCGTGTTCGGCGCCTGGTTCGCACTCGGCGGCGCGGTCGAATCGCGCTCGGTGATCAAATCGAAAGTGCTGCTGTATTTCGGTCTGGCCTATCTGGTGTTCTCGCTGGTCATGACCATGGCCGGGCGGTTTCCGGATTACGGCCACATGATGCCGGAATGGCTGTTCGAAGCCTTCAATCCCAATGACAAGACCAACCTCGCGCCCTACCGGGTGCTACATTTCGTCATCATCGCCTTCTTCGTGACGCGGTTCGTCTCGAAGGAATGGCCCGGGCTGCAGTGGCGGATCTTCCAGCCGCTGATCAAATGCGGCCAGCAATCGCTGGCGGTGTTCTGCGTCGGCGTGTTCCTGTCCTTCGTCGGCCATTTCGAGCTGATGATGAGCTCGGGCTCGCTGATGGCGCAGATATTCGTCAGCGCCTCCGGCCTCGCGCTGATGAGCTGCGTGGCCTATTATATTTCGTGGTCGAAGAAGCAGGACAAGCCGCTGCCGAAGCCAGCTCCGCCGTCATCGACGTCGAACGCGGCCTGAGCGCCACGAAAAAGGGAGGGCTTGTGGCCCTCCCCGATCTCGCTCCAATGTCTGCCGCCTACCAGCGGCCACCGCCATAGCCACCGCCGTAACCGTAGCCGCCACCATAGCCATAGCCGCGATGCGGACGATCATAGCCGCCGCGAAATCCATAGCGCGGGCCGCCGCCATAATAACGCGGGCGACCATAGCCATAGCCGTAGTTCGGGCGCCGGAAACAGCGGCCATATTCGTCGCAGACCAGCCGAACCTGTTCGATATGGCCAGCCGGACCGGCGCCGTTTACCGCGACAAGTCCGTTCGGCATCGCCGACGCCGATCCCGCCGCGAAAGCAACTCCGCCGAGCGCAACCAGACCGGCGAACGCATATTTCAACTTCATTTCAAAAACTCCTCGTTAGGCATCTGGGAACGCGCCGTTATGGGAATGGTTGCGGCGGCTGGCCATGTTCCAAAATCAACCTATCCATGCGTGAATGAACCGGCGCTGAACGGCCGCGAGGCTCGGCCCGATCAGTTCGATCGCGTCAAGGCCGGTTCGCTGGCGCGATCGAAGAACGCCTTCTGCTCGGCCGTGGCTTCCAGCAGCTGGGCATCCTGATCGTAGATGTCGCGGCGGAACTGCACGACATTGTCGCGGCTCATCCACCCCGTGAGATAGATCCACGCCACCGGCACCTTCTTCACCAGCCTGACATCCTGACGTTGCCCGGTGGCAATCACCGCATCGATTTCGGGGCGCCCCCAGTTCGGCGTGTCCTCGAGCAGCCATGTGGCGAGATCGCGGACATTGTCGACCCGGACGCAGCCATGGCTATCGAAGCGGTAATCATCGCTGAACAGGTTCTTCTGGTTGGTATCATGCATGTAGACCGCATAGGCATTCGGCATGTCGATCCGCAACTGGCCGAGCGCATTCCACGCCCCCGGCTCCTGCCGCACCGTGACGTTCGGCGTCTTGTCGGCCGACCAGTCGATGCCCGAGGGATCAAGCACGCCGTCCTTCGAATCAAGCACCTGCATGTGCATGCGGCTGAGATAGGTCGGGTCCTTGCGCATATGCGCGGCGACTTCGTTCCTGGTAATCGACGCCGGCACCGTCCAGGTCGGATTCAGATTGATGGTGCCGATCTCCGACGTCACGGTAGGCGACGGCTTGTCGGTCTTGCCGACGATCACCCGATAGCGCCGCACGACGATGTCGTTCTCGACCGCCTCGGCATAGGCCCCCGGCAGATTGACGACGACATAGCGCGGGCCGAATTTGAAGCCGATCGCGCCGACGCGCTGCAAGGATGCCTCGAGTTGCTCGATGCGCTTGGTCACGGGGACGTTCAACGCGACCATCGTGCGCGGACCGACATTGCCGGTTGCCAGCAAGCCGTGACGGGTCTGGAAACGCTTCACACCAGCCACCAAGGCGCCGTCAAACGGCCCCTTGGATTCCGACGAAGCGAGGTCGCCGGAAATCACCAGCCGGTTGCGAAGCATTTCGTCCTGCGGACCGGCCGTGCCGATGGCGAATTTGGCGTCGGTCGGAATTTGCGGCCAGCCGCCAAGCTTCTCGATCAGCGAATAGGCCTCGATCGCCTCGACGATGCG
>JACMOT010000318.1 GCA_014377915.1 Tardiphaga sp. | reverse complement strand
GGTCTCGAGCCCGACGCTGTCGATGTCGGAGATGAAGGCCAGCAGCGGTGAGATCTTCTGTCCGCCGATCTTGGTGATGCCGAATTCCGCCGCCTGCTTGACGGCATTGATGGTGTCGCCGCCGGCATTCGCGAGCCCGATGACCTTGGCTTTCGAGCTGTGCGCCTGCAGCAGGAACGACGAAAAGTCAGACGTGTTGAGCGGATGCTTGACGGTGCCGAGTACCTTGCCGCCGGATTTCAGGATCACCGCGGCGGTATCGCGCTCGAGATCCTGGCCGAAGGCGTAATCAGCGGTGAGGAAGAACCAGCTGTCGAGGCCGGCCTTGACAGTCGCCAGGCCGGTGACATTGGCCTGCGCATAGGTGTCGAACACATAGTGCACGGTGTAGGGGCCGCAGGCTTCGTTGCTGAGCCGGATCGAGCCCGGGCCGTTGAACATGATGATTTTGTTACGGGCACGGGCAATCTCGCTGGCGGCCAGCGCGGTGGCCGATGCCGCCACGTCAATGATCGCCTCAACGCCCTGGTTATCGAGCATGTCGCGCGCAATGTTGGCCGAAAGATCGGCCTTGTTGAGATGGTCGGCGACCACGATCTCGATCTTGCGGCCGAGCACTTCGCCGCCAAAATCCTCCGCCGCCATTTTGGCCGCGGTTTCGCTGCCAACGCCGGTGATGTCGGCATAAAGGCCGGACATGTCGAGAATCGCGCCGAGCTTCAATGGTTTGGACTGCGCCATCGCCGCGGTTGCTGAAAAAGCCATCGCCGACGCCAGCAGTCCTGAAATAATTCTCTTCACAATTTCCTCCCTGGGAACGGCCCGCGGCATGATGCGCGGCGTTCGTTATTGTTGCTGCAATCATGGCGCAACGCGTCGCCAGCGGCAAGCCGAGCCGTGGGAAGAAAGTAGCTGTCGGGGCACTCGTAGCGGACACGGTGCAAGGCGCCTCCCCGGCAGGCGTCATGCACTGCGGAGCCGGGACTGCCAGCAACGCCGATGCCGGATTAATGTCCCGGCCGCGCGGAGCGGCGCGAAAAACAATGCCGCCCCGCGTCCGGGACACGCGTCCGAACTTTTATAGTTTAGGGTCAGCCAGGATCGCGGCCGAACTCGCAAGCACTGCTCATTCGTATTTCCCGCGAAACGGAATGCATAGGCTGCTATAAGTCGAAGGCGACCGACCGTGCGCGGCGGTGGCGTCAGGGGGCGGCAATGGCGGCTAGCGGTCGTCGCGAGGTTGTAACGCTGCTGGCCATTACTTTCATCGCAGCTTCGATCGAAGCAGCGCAGGCCGGCGGCTGCTGGTTCGAACCGCAGGGCGAAGGCCGCGTCGCTGCTATCATTGACGCCCGCACGTTTCGCCTGGGGGACGGCCGCGAGGTCCGCCTCGCCGGTATCGAAGTAACCTCCACTTCGGCGGCCGATACTGCCGTGCTGGCCCGGCTGATTGCCGGGCAGGACGTCACGCTGCATGGTGACGATGATGGCCCGGATCGCTACGGCAGGCAGCCCGCCTTCGTGTTTCTCAAGGACGGCCGCGGTTCGGTACAAGTCCAGTTGCTGACGCAAGGCGCGGCACTGAGCGCGGGATCGGTTGCCGAGACAGGCTGCGCCGTTGAATTGTCCGACGCCGAAGCCCGGGCCCGGCGCGACCGAATTGGGGTCTGGGCCAAGCCGATGGTCATAAAAAACGCGGAAAGTCCGGGCGATATTCTGTCAGAGATAGGGCGGTTCGCGGTAGTCGAGGGCAGGGTTCGATCGGTGCGGCAGACCGGAGCAACGAGTTACATCAATTTTGGTCGAAACTGGACACAAGACTTTGCGGTGACTATCTCGAGGCGCGTGGTAGGCGCGCTTGAGGCTGCCGGCGTCGCGCTTCCGTCGCTTGAAAGACGTCGGATCCGGGTTCGGGGTTGGGTTGACAGGCACGGCGGACCTCGGATCGAGGTCCTTCGGGTGGGTCAACTTGAAGTGGTCGGAGGCAACTAGGCCGCGTGGCAAATCGAAGATTTGGCAGAGAGTGACGACGTGACAGCGACGGGACGGCAGACCGGTTCAAGCCGCGGCCTTTGGGCTGCGCCGGTTTTGCTGTGCGCGGCTTTGGCCCTGTCGGCGTGCGGCGATGCCAGCCGTTTCGAGGTCGCGACAAAACCAACCACCCCCACCAGGCCATCGAAGCCGGCCGTCGTGCAGACCCCGGCTGGCGAAAAAGAACATGAGCGAATCCTGGCCTCCTATGGCGGGTCGTATGACGACCCCCGCCTGGAATCGCTGATTACCAAGACGGTGGAGCGACTGGTCGCGGCCTCCGAACGGCCTGACCTGGCCTATAAGGTGACGATTCTGAATTCTGGCGCCGTCAACGCCTTCGCGTTGCCGACAGGACAGCTTTATGTCACCCGCGGCCTGGTCGCGCTGGCCAGCGACACCTCCGAACTTTCCTCGGTCCTGTCGCATGAGATGGCGCATGTGCTGGCCAAACATGCCTCGATCCGCGAGGAACAGGCGCGGCAGGCCTCCGTCACCCGGGTCGTGACCGACATGGCCACCGGCGATCCCGACCTCACCGCGCTGGCACTGGCAAAGTCCAAGCTGACGATGGCGAGCTTTTCGCGGGCACAGGAATTCGAGGCTGATGGTATCGGCGTCGGCATCTCCGCCCGCGCCCATTTCGATCCCTACGGCGCCTCGCGCTTCCTCGCCTCGATGGAGCGCAACGCCGCCATGAAGGCCGGCCGCTCGCCGCTCGATCCGCGCGCGCAGGACTTTCTGTCCTCGCATCCGGCGACGCCGGAGCGGGTGCAGAACGCGCAGGCCAACGCCCAGCAATATACCTCGCCCGAAGGTGGCGAGCGCGACCGTGAGACCTATCTCGCGGCGATCGACAACATCGTCTACGGCGAAGATCCCAGCGAGGGTTTCGTTCGCGGTCGCCGCTTCCTGCATCCAAAGCTCGGATTCAGTTTCCAGGCGCCGGAGTCCTTCACCCTCGACAACACCGCGCAGGCCGTGATCGGGGTTCGCGAAGGCGGCAACCAGGCGATGCGTTTCGACGTGGTCCGGGTACCGGCCGAGCAGACGTTGAGCGACTATCTCAATTCCGGCTGGATGGAGAATGTCGAAAAGGCTTCCACCGAGGACCTGACCATAAATGGTTTCCCGGCGGCCTCGGCGACCGCGCAGGGTGACCAGTGGCAATTCCGCGTCTACGCGCTTCGCTTCGGCAGCGACGTCTACCGGTTCATTTTCGCCGCCAAGCAGAAGACCACCGAGAGCGAACGCAACGCCCGCGAAACCGTCACCTCGTTCCGCCGGCTGTCGCTCGAGGAAATCCAGGCGGCACGGCCGCTGCGGCTGAAGGTGATCACGGTACAGCCGGGCGATACCGTCGAATCATTGTCGCACCGCATGAACGGCGTTGACCGTCCTGCAGAGAGGTTTCGTGTTCTCAACGGCCTTGATGCCCGCGCCAATGTCAAAGCGCGCGACCTCGTTAAGATCGTGGTCGATTAATTCCTCGTCGTCACAACAGCAAAAAGCCCG
Organism: Tardiphaga sp.; assembly: GCA_014377915.1. The sequence continues at coordinate 7,395 of JACMOT010000318.1, read as the reverse complement.
ACCTTGCGGCCGGGCTTTTTCAGAACTGACTTTACGCGACGCTTACGCGGCTTCGTCGGCCACCGCGGCATCGTCGCCGTCGGAATCCGCATCATCCGCGCCAGCCTCGGCACCCGCCTCGGCCTTGGCGCCGCGGCGCGGGCTCTTGGCAAGCTGGCCTTCGATTTCCTTGACCGCTTCGGTCTCGGTGACGTGCTGCACAACCGCGATTTCGCGCGACAGGCGGTCGAGCGCGGCTTCATACAACTGGCGTTCGCTGTAGGACTGCTCGGGCTGCGAGTCGGACCGGAACAAATCGCGAACCACCTCGGCAATCGCGACGATGTCGCCCGAATTGATCTTGGCTTCGTATTCCTGGGCGCGACGCGACCACATCGTGCGCTTGATGCGGGCACGGCCCTTCAGCGTTTCCAGCGCGCGCTTCACCAGCGCAGGCTCGGACAGCTTGCGCATGCCGACATTGGCGACCTTGGCGGTCGGCACCCGCAGCGTCATCTTGTCCTTCATGAAATTGATCACGAACAGTTCAAGCTTGGCGCCCGCGATCTCCTGCTCCTCGATGGCAAGGATCTGGCCGACGCCATGCGCCGGATAGACCACAAACTCGCCGGTCTTGAAGCCCTGGCGCTGGGTCAGAACCTTTTTCGGCTCCTCCGTGCGCGGCGCCGCGGTGGCGGGCTTGGCGACCGCCTTCACCGCTTCCTTCGGAGCAGCCTTGGCGGCAACCGGCGCCTTCACGGCAGCGACGGGAGCCTTGGCCGCAACCGGCTTGGCGGCTGGTTTCTCGGCAACCTTGGGGGCGACCTTGGCGGCGGGTTTCGCAGTCTTGTTGGGCATTGCACTTCTTTTGTTTTTGGAGGACTTGACGTTAACAGATTTACCCGTGACAGGCTTAGCAACGACCGCCTTGGCACGTGGAGATTTGGCAGCCACATCCTTCACGGCGGCCCGGCTATCCTTGGCAGAAGGCTGAGCACGGCCTTTGGTTGCTCCGCGGCCAGCTGCGGCGGCTTTCTTCAAAGTAACCTTCGAAGAAGCTTTCGGACTCTTGGAGACACTTTTTTTACGCGTTTTCTGTGACACAGCCTGTGCGCGGGAACTGCCGCGCCCCTGTTTGATGTGAAACGGGGGACCCGGCAGGGCCAATCGAGCGGCACCAAAGGGTCCAGCTTGTTGAATGTGCCTATAATAGCACATTTCCCGCAAAAATCAATGATTTATGGCCCACCTAGGCCGGCTTGGGGCCGTGGCGCCGTTCAAATCAGGGGTAGGGTAAATTTAGCTGTCAATCCGCGCCGGTGATCGAGGCCAGCGCCGGATGCGGAACTTAGTCGCCTGTGCCGGGCGCCGGCGAGAAGAACTTCTCGAACTTGCCGTCCACGCCATCGAATTCCTTGGCGTCAGCAGGCGCTTCCTTCTTCTGGGTAATATTCGGCCAGCTCTTGGCGTATTCGGTATTTACCTCAAGCCATTTCTCAAGACCCGACTCGGTGTCCGGCTTGATGGCGTCGGCAGGGCATTCCGGCTCGCACACGCCGCAATCGATACATTCGTCGGGATGGATGACGAGCATATTTTCGCCCTCGTAGAAGCAATCTACAGGGCAGACTTCAACACAGTCGGTGTATTTGCACTTGATACACGCTTCAGTGACGACGTAGGTCATCCAAGGCTCCGGAAACTATCGATTTTCAGTGTTGGCGTAGCGCACCCACCCCGCAGCCGCAAGGGATGCGGCACACATCGGCACGACGGATTGCAAACCATATATGACGTGCTGGCCAGGGTAGACTGGCCGAGCGATTCAGCCCTGGCGGTCATCGGGCCGGGCCTTCACATCGGCGAACAGTGCGCGCGCCGCGGTGGCGTCGCCCCGCCGTTCGGCAAAGCCGGTGACCTCCATCAGTCGCACCGTTCGGTCCAGCGCCACCGTCACCACATCTCCGATCTTGATGCCATGTCCGGGAGCCTTTTCGCGGGCTCCGTTGACACGGACATGACCGCCTTCAACAAGCGCAACGGCACTACTGCGGGCTTTCACCACGCGCGCATGCCACAGCCACTTATCGAGACGCTGGCGTTCCAATCACCACCATATCCAAACGGTCGATACCGCCCGTCGCCCGCTCGCAGGGCGTGGCCAGATATCGCAACCTAATCCTTGCGTCCGGCCAGCTGTTCCTTGAGCGCCGCCAGCTTGGCAAACGGCGAATTCGGGTCGATCGGACGGTCACGTTCGCGCGGCGCTGCGCTGGTAGCATAAGGACGAATGGCCCCGCCGCCACGGTCATTGCGATCGGGACGCCCATCGCGGCCGCCCTTGTCACGCTCACCGCCCTTGAACTTGCTTTTGCCGCGATCGCCGAACTTCTTGTCGCCCTGGCTCTTGTCGCCAAAACGCTCGCGCGGCGGGCGGCCTGCGTTGTCATTGTCGCGCGGCCCGCGGTTCGGTGCGCCTTCGGCCGACGCGCTGGCACTGGCGGCCGGCGCATCGCTGCGCGGACGGCGGAATTCATTGCGGTCACGACGGCCCTGATTCGGACGATCGCCCTGACGTTCGCGCTTGGCGCCGTCAGCGGCCTCGCCTTCGGCGGGAGCGACCTGCGCCGTACCCTGCGAATGGGACTGGCGGCTGCGGTTACGGTCGTGCCGCGGCGGACGGCGCTCTTCCGGACGGCCACCGGGCCGCCAGACTTCAACCAACTCCGGCGCAGCCCCTTCAATCGGCGCCGCCGTTTCGGCGGTAGCCGGATCCACGGAAACGGCGTCGACGGCTTCAGCCGACGCTTCAACCGGGAGCGCTTCCGCAACCGGTGCGACTTCTTCAACAGACGCGGTTGCCTCGGCAGGCGCGGCCTCTTCAACGGCAGCCGCTTCGACGACCGCCGGGGTGGGATCAGACCGCAATTCAACGACGGCAGACTCGCTGGCAACGCCGGGGCCGAGATCGACGCCCGGCAGCAGCGCGGCGGAAGGCGACACCACATGCTGCTCGGCCGATGGCAGCTCCGGTGTGATATCGGCGATCTCCTGCGTCTCGACAGCAACGGCAGGCGCTTCAGCCGCCGCATCGACCTCAGCCACGAGACCTTCGCTCGGCGCATCTGAAGCGACGGCATCATCCGGCGCAGCGCCTGTCACCACGGGCTCGATCGGCGTCGTGGCGGCCACCGGACGGGGTAGCGCGGGCGGCAGCGGCGGGCGCTTCTCCATGCGATAGCCCAGCGCGCGCAAGATCGAGGCGAAATCCTCACCGGCCGACCCGGTTAGCGAGGTCATCGCCTGGGTCACCACGAAGCTGCGGCCATCGAAGGCACCGGCCGGCTTGTCGCCCGGCGAGGCGTCGCGCCATGACAAAGCGGGACGGATCAGATCGGCCAGTCGCTCGAGAATATCGACGCGCACGGCGCGTTCGCCGCACTGCCGATAGCCGAGGATGCGGTAGGCATCGCGATCCAGCAGCTTGTCGACCGGGAACGAGGTGCGGCCGGAGCCGGCGAGATGCTGCGCCGTGGACAGCGCCGACATGTCGACATTGTCCTGCTTCTGCGCCCACAGCAGCAGCGCCAGTGCGCGCGCGGCGGGCTTCAGCAGTGCCGGGAAGTAGATGTGATAGGCGCCAAACCGCACGCCATATTTGCGCAAGGTGGCGCGCGATGGCTGGTCGAGATCCTTCATCTCGGTGGTGATCTTCTGCCGCTCCAGCACGCCGAGCGCCTCGGTGAGCTGGAAGGCGATGCCGCGGCCGATGCCGGTGATGTCCTCGGCCTTGGTGAGATCGAACAGCGGCCCAAGCAGTTTTTCGATATGCGTCTTCAGCCAGAGCTCGAGCCGGGCCTGCACGGCGTCGCGCGGCGCGCCGGACAGCCGATCATCGGCAATGATGCGCAAGCGCGGATGCAAGACGTCGTCGGCCGCCACCAGCCGCGCCACCGCGTCGCCGGTCCAGCGCATCGTGCCATCGGAGGCCAGCACGAACTGGTCGTCCGGCGCATTCGACAGTTTCTCGGCGCGACTCTCGATCTCGCCAGCCAGCGCCTTCAGCGCCGCGGCCTGCAGGGCCTTTGCATCTGAGCCGGCTTCAGCCGCATCCGGCGCAAAGGTGAAACCGTCCAGACGGCCAATGACATGGCCCTCTACGATCACTTCGCCCGTTTTACCAATTTCAGTATTCAACATTGTATTTTCCCGCAAGCGGCGCATCAATACACTGGTACGGCGATCAACGAAACGCTCCGTGAGCCGTTCATGCAGTGCATCTGACAGTTTATTTTCAAGTTCGCGCGATATTTGCTGCCAATGTTCGGGATCGGCGAGCCAATCGGGACGATTTGCCACAAAGGTCCAGGTTCGGATCTGGGCGATTCGCCCCGATAGCGTGTCGATATCGCCATCGGTTCGGTCGGCCTGCGCGATTTGCGCGCCGAACCATGCGTCAGGAATACGGCCCCTTTGCATCAGGAAGCCATAGATCGTCACCACCAGCTCGGCATGCGCCGCCGGCGCGATGCGACGGTAGTCCGGAATCTGGCAGGTGTCCCACAATTTTTCCACCGCGGCCTTGCCCTGCGCCCATTCCTTGACGTCGGGGTCGCGCACGGCGTGATCGAGCACGCGCAAATCCTCGGCGATCGGCGCGCGGGTCAGCGCGTCATGGGTCGGCACCACCGCCAGCGACACCTGAAGCGCGGCGATCGAGGAGAAATCCAGCTTCGAATTGCGCCATTGCAGCACTTTGACGCTGTCGAACGTATGATTCTGCAGCGCATTGACCAGTTCGGGCTCGAACGGCGCGCAACGGCCGGTGGTACCGAAGGTGCCGTCGCGGGTCGCGCGGCCGGCGCGGCCGGCGATCTGCGAGAACTCGGAAGGGTTCAGCCGGCGGAATTGATAGCCATCATATTTGCGGTCGCTGGCAAAGGGGACGTGATCGACATCGAGGTTGAGGCCCATGCCGACGGCGTCGGTGGCGACCAGATAATCGACGTCGCCGTTCTGGAACATCGCCACCTGGGCGTTGCGGGTGCGCGGGCTCAGCGAACCCAGCACCACCGCGGCGCCGCCATGCTGGCGCTTGATCAGTTCGGCGATCGCATAGACCTCATCGGCCGAGAACGCGACGATCGCGGTGCGGCGCGGCTGCCGCGTGATCTTGCGGTCGCCGGCGAATTCCAGATGCGACAGCCGCGGCCGCGTCACGATGTTGGCGCCGGGCAGCAGCCGCTCGATGATCGGCCGCATCGTCGCCGCGCCCAGCAACAGCGTCTCGTCACGACCGCGGCGATGCAGGATGCGGTCGGTGAAGACATGGCCACGCTCGAGATCGGCCGCGATCTGGATTTCATCGACCGCGAGAAAGGAGACATCGATGTCGCGCGGCATCGCCTCGACGGTGGAGACCCAGTAGCGCGGCTTCGGCGGTTTGATCTTTTCTTCGCCGGTGATCAGCGCCACCGCGTCGGGGCCGGCGCGATCGACGATCTTGTTATAGACCTCGCGCGCCAGCAGCCGCAGCGGCAGGCCGATAATGCCCGAGGAATGCGCCAGCATCCGCTCGATCGCGAGGTGGGTCTTGCCGGTATTGGTGGGTCCGAGCACCGCGGTAACGCCGGCGCCGGGAGCCCGACCGTTTGAAAAATTCGGCGGGGAGGAAGAAAAGGCCATGATTCTCAGGTATTTCCGCGTCGCCGGCTTTTCAAGTCATGTGTCGGATTGCGACGTCTCGGCAGCCGCGGCTTAAGCTTTGGAACAGGAACGGAACGAAACCGGCCCGAATCGGTGACTCCGCACCGGTGCGCCGCGACCACCCCAACATCTCGGGCCGCGACTCCGGTTCCTTGACTAGATCAAGTTTGCGGCGCGGCAACAAGGCCTGCGAAACCGCCGATTTCCTTAATGCGCCGCGGACTCCGAACCGCTCGGGAGTCAAGCGCGATATCGGCCGATGTCGCCGCCACAATCCCGCCGCAAGACCTGAAAATCGGTGCGGGTTTGACCGGTTCGGCGAAATTTCTTGCGGCAAGATCGTGGCAAGGCCCGCGCGCGCGTCAATTCGTCTTCGCCGCGGTCCGCGGCGTGGCGGTGGTGACGAATTCGACCGCCTCCAGCATCGCGCTGCCGAGCGGAGTCGGCACCGTGACCTTGAACGGCACCAGCACCCTTGTTCCGGCGATCGGCGCGAACCAGACTTCCATGTTGCGCTGCGCGGCGAGATATTTGATCGCGGCGCGGTCGGGAATGTAGCCGGCCACCGGCGTGAAATAGAGCGCGCAGACCAAAGCGGGGCCGTGATAGCCCTTCTCGGCCTTCACGGTTTCCATCCGCTTGTAGTCGAGCTTGAGGTCGTAGCGCATGCGGCCGTCGAAGATCGACATCCCGGTGCGGCAGGAATCCGCCGTCAGCACCTCGCCGGAACCGGCGGCGCGGATCAGCGAGCCGGTCATCGGGTCGAGCACATTGCGGCGGTGCGCGTCGGTGATGGCGACCCGCTCCGGATCGACCGGCGGCTCCGGCTCGATCGAGAATTCCTTCACATAGCCGGAAGTCAGCGTCATGCGGATGGTTTCCGCCTTCTTCGCCGACACCGTGGTGGCGACATAGCCGGACGGCACCAGGGAGCCGGCGACGACGCGGCCATTGGAGGCGCCGGTGCCGGAGCCGCCGGCAAAGGCCTTCAGCAGGCCGGAAGTGCCGCCGCTCGACACCGCATTATACTGGTCGTCGCCGATCTCGATCACCCAGCCACCCTTGCCGACCGCGATGCCGGCCAGGCTGGCCTCGTATTTGGCCTCCAGCCGGCCCTGCGCCTGCGCCGGCGCGGCCAGCCCGAGCAGCAGCGCCGCCAGCGCGAGGCTCGCGGCCGATGACAAGGCCCGTCGGCCATAAGTCGCCGGCCGGATCGACAGATTCAGCAACGATGTCCCGTGGAAGCTCACCTGGTGCGATTCCCACTGCTGCGGCGCGCCATGCGCGGCCGCGAAAAGATTGGCGATAGTTCCGGCTGGAATACGTCGATTATATGATTGAACACAAACCGGAAATGGCGATAGACAATGGATCTGCCGCGATTTTCGCCGGCTGGCCGCCGCCTGCGATCTTGACCTTGGCGGCCAAGCCCCCTATAGGTCCGCGGTTCCTGAAAATGGACTCGATTTACAACCCCTGCCTGGCAAAGGCTGGCGCGGGGATGAACAAGGATTTCGCCATGTCCCGCCGCTGCGAACTGACACTCAAGGGCCCCCAGGTCGGCCACAAGGTGAGCCACTCGAACCACAAGACCAAGCGCCGGTTCCTGCCGAACCTGGTCAATGTGACGTTCCTGTCGGACGCGCTCGGCCGTGGCGTGCGGATGCGCGTCTGCACCAACGCCGTGAAGTCGGTCGATCACCGCGGCGG
>JACMOT010000317.1 GCA_014377915.1 Tardiphaga sp. | reverse complement strand
CCGCCGCCATGAAAATAAATCAGCAGCGGCAGCGGCGTGGCCGACTCCGGGGCGTAAAAGTGACATCGAATGTCCCGATCAGGCCCAGGAACCACCAGATCCCGTTCGACGGCGACGCGCGACACCTTGTTGGAAAGATACGCGCCAATGCGATCCTGCACGACGCGAACGTCCGCAAGGGTCGAGGTCCGTGGATCAAGCGAGACAAGGCCTTCGCTTCTTAGGATCGCGCCGGCTGCGATCATCTCCGGATCAAGAGCAATTGCAGCGGAAGAGGACTCCTTCATGTCGCCTCACAAGCACTTGTCGATTAATTTCAAGGAACCGCTTTGCCGCAATCGAGGTCAGCGGCAAGGCGGTCACAGACACTAGGCTCGGCATATTCCTGGCATAAATATTCGCAGCTACACACCCCTCGCGGAACCATTCCTTACAGACCGAGATAAAGCTTTTTGACTATGTCGTTGTCGATCAGATCGGCTCGGCTAGTGCCCTCGAACACGATGCTTCCGTGCACGAGCACATAGCCGCGATCCGCGATTCTACTGGCCTGCCGGAAATTTTGTTCGGCCATCAGAATGGTCAGCCGAAAGCGCTCCTTCAGCTCCTGGATCTTATCGATCATGCGCGCCACGTAGATCGGCGCCAGTCCGACCGACGGCTCGTCGATCAGCAGGATTTTTGGCGACGACATCAGCGCGCGCGCCAAGGCCAGCATCTGCTGCTCCCCGCCGCTCATGCTGCCGGCGAGCTGCTTCGGACGCTCCTTCAACACCGGAAAGGCGTCGAAGCAGTAGACGAGATTGTCCTCGATCGCCCCACGCGCATCCTTGCGATTGGCGCCGAGCATGAGATTCTCTTTGACGGTCATGCGCGGAAACAGGCGCCGGCCTTCCGGCACCAGACTAATGCCAAGCCTGGCGATCTCGTCAGCCGATCGCCCAACAAGGACATGGTCCTGCCCGTCCATCGCCGCGACAATCTCGCCCCGTTGCGGACGCAACAGACCGGCGATGCAATTGATCAGCGTGCTCTTGCCGTTGCCGTTCGTGCCCAGCAGCACAACCGTCTCGCCGGGATTGAGCGTGAGCGACACCGCAGACAGCACGCGATTGCGTCCGTATCCGGCGTCTACCGCTGTGACCCGCAAACTATTCTCCAAGATAGGCCCTCTCGACTTCCGGGAGCCGCATCACGTCCTGCGGCAGACCGTCTGCGATCTTCTCGCCGGCGACCAACACCACGATCCGTTGCGAGAACGCCGTCACTGCTTTGATAATATGTTCGATCATCACGATTGCTACGCCGCCACGATTGATCTCGAATAGCAATTCGAGAATTTCATCGACTTCGCTATCGGACAAGCCGGCCATCGCTTCGTCCGACAGCAGCAGTTTCGGTTTCGCCGCCATCGCGCGCGCCAGCTCGAGCTTGCGCATCTCCACCTGTGTCAGTGAGATGACGGGTGCGTCAGCCTTGCTGCCCAAGCCAATGGCGACGAGGATCTCGCGCGCTTCGATCTCTGCGCCGGCAGACTGGAACACCGGCCCGCCGCGCCCCTGCCGCGCGTAGATGATCGGCACCAGAATGTTTTGCAACACGCTCATGCTCTTGAACGGGCGAGGCAGCTGAAAGCTGCGCGTCAGCCCCCGACGGGCGCGCTGGTGGGCGGTCAGCCCGTTGAGCATCTCCCCGTTCAGCATTATCGAACCCTGGTCGGGGCTCAATGCGCCGGACAAGCAATTGACCAACGTGCTCTTGCCGGCCCCGTTCGGGCCGATCACGCCGATACGTTCTCCGACAGCGATGTCGAGGTCAAAGCCGTTCAGAGCCTTGAATCCGCCGAATTTCTTGCCAAGTCCGCGCACGGATAGCAGCGAGGCCTGCTCAATCATGGCTGCCTCCTGGCACGCAGATTATTGACCAACCCAAGAATGCCGTTCGGCGCCAGGCTGACGAACACGACAAGCAGGACGCCCACCACCAGCAAATTAAGGGACGACGAGATCGTCACCGTGGCCAGTTGCTGAACCGAGCCTAGCAGGATCGCGCCGATAACTGGACCCTGCCAGCTCAACATCCCCCCAATGATGGGCATCGCGATGCTGTTCACCGTATAACTCAGGCTGAAAGCGGCCGACGGATCGACGTAGGCGATGTAATAGGGCAGCGGCGCGCCGGCCATGCCCATTAGCGCGCCGCTCAGTCCCGTTGCGAATAGCTTCAGCCGGAAGGTGGGGACACCGCAAGCTTCAGCTGCCTGCTCGTCGTCACGAATTGTGGCCAGACCGATGCCAATAGTCGAACGACCGACCGAACGCGCGATGCCGATCGAGATCATCGCAAGTGCTAGCATGACAACAAAGAGATACTGGCCGTAATTCTCGAAAATCGGGATGGAGGCCGGACGCATGATATACACGCCGCGCGATCCGCCGACGTAGCTCCAGTTGACAATCAGGGTCTGCAGCACGATGGCCAATGCCAGGGTCGCGATGGAGAAGAATATGCCCTTGAAGCGCATCGTCATATAGCCGGTCAGAAGCCCTAACAGGCCGGCTACGACGCCACCGGCCGCCATCATCAGCGGCAGCGGAATCGATGCATTCTTCGAGATGATGACCGTCGTGTAGGTGCCCGTTGCCATGAACGCCGCGGTGCCGAAATTGATGTAGCCGGTATAGCCGGCCAGAATATTCCAGGCCGTCGCAACGACGATATATTGCAGGACGATGTATCCGGCGAAATAGGCATAGTCGTTGCCGGCGAGAAAGATGGCGAAGAAGGTGGCCACAGCAACGGCCAGTAAGCTCAAGCAGAATTGCGGGGTGTTCATGTCATCTCCCAAACAAGCCGGACGGCTTGAAGCCGATGACGAAAAGCAGCACGCAGAAAGCTAGAGCCGGCGACCAGGAAGGCCCCCAGATCGTCGAGGTGAGGCTCTCGGCCACGCCGAGCAAAAGCGCCGCTACGAGCGTTCCGAAAATGCTCCCCATGCCACCGAGAACGCATATGGCAAACGGCACGCCGACGTACAGCCACATCATCGAGGGCTCGACCGGCTGGATCACGATGAGCAGAGAGCCGGCAACGGTGGCAAGAGCGATGGAGAAGCCAAACGCGATCGCCTTGAGCCGGGTCGGATTGACGGCCATCAATTGCAACGCGATGCGATCCTGCGAAGCCGCGCGCACCGAACGCCCGAAAAAGGTGAATGACAGGAATAGCTGGACAAGAACGACCAGCGTGACGGCGACGATAAAAGGCACTACCATGCGCAACGGCAGCGTCATTGACCCAATCATCGGCGCGGCGTCCTGGTACGCGGTTTGCACCGTTCGGTAATCGACACCGAAAATCAGGATAAGGCTGACCTCGATGATCAGCATGACGCCGAAAAAGAATGCCAGGCCTCGCAGGGAATCGTCACCGGATCGTTCGAAGTAATGGTGGTAGTGCAGATAGAGCAGCACGCCGGCCACGAACGTCAGGGGGCTGGTCAAAAAACCGGCGACAATCGGATCCATCCCGAAGGCGCTGTTCACCGCATAGGCGATGTAGGCGCCGGTCAGGATGAATGCTGGGTGGGCAATGTTGACGATATCGAGCAAACCGAACGATACCGTCAATCCAAGTGTCATCGCTGCATAAAAGCCCCCAAGCAAAATTCCCGCCAGAACGGCGTTCGCAATCAGGTCGGCTGAAATCTCCATCGTTTTCTTCCGACTCTGTTGCCGCTAGCTGCTACTTCGCTTCCAGAAACGGCGCGCGGAGGGTTCCTGATTTAAACTCAGGTGGATACAGCACGACCTGGGTCGTTTCCTTGCGGAACTGGTCGATCGTATTGTCGGTGATGCCCTGATACTGCACCATGAGGACGCGCGCTTTATCCCACTCGCCGTT
>JACMOT010000316.1 GCA_014377915.1 Tardiphaga sp. | reverse complement strand
GGCCGTCGATGATGTGCACCGTATTGACGCCCGACTTGGCCGCGTCCAGTGCCGATGAAATTTTAGGCAGCATGCCGCCCGAGATGGTGCCGTCGGCGAACATCTCGTAGTTCTCGCTCGCCGACAGGTCGGTGACCAGGTTGCCCTTCTTGTCCTGCACGCCGGCGATGTTGGTCATCATGATGAGTTTTTCGGCCTTCAGGATTTCGGCGATTTTTCCCGCCACCACATCGGCGTTGATGTTGTAGGCCTGGCCGTCCTGGCCGAAGCCGATCGGCGAGATGATCGGAATGAAAGCGTCGTCCTGCAGCGCCTTGACCACGGCCGGATTGATCGCGTCGATCTCGCCGACAAAACCGATGTCGAGGAATTCGCCCGGCCGCTCTTTGTCGGGCATCGCCATCTTGCGGGCGCGGATCAAGCCGCCGTCCTTGCCGGTCAGGCCCACTGCCTGGCCGCCGTAGTGATTGATCAGCATGACGATGTCCTGCTGGACTTCGCCGCCCAGCACCCATTCGACCACTTCCATGGTCTCTTCGTCGGTGATGCGCATGCCCTGCACGAAGGTGCCTTGCTTGCCGATTTTCTTCAGCGCGTTGTCGATCTGCGGGCCGCCGCCGTGCACCACCACCGGGTTCATCCCGACCAGCTTGAGCAGGATGACGTCGCGCGCGAAGCCGTGCTTGAGGCGCTCGTCGGTCATGGCATTGCCGCCGTATTTGATGACGATCGTCTTGCCGTGGAAATTACGGATGTACGGCAAGGCCTCGGCCAGGATCTGCGCCTTGATCTGCGGCGATACCGCGGTCAGGTCGTCGTGGTGGTCGGTCTTGATGTCGGTAATGGCAGCGGTCATGGGGAGTCCGAAATGAATTTTGACGAGATTTTACATCCTGTCGGGGAAAGGCTGTGTCCATTATATGGCGATCTTGTTGTATTTTAATTCCCGATCCGCTAATGTAGGCCGGATATGACCGCGACCCTCACACTGCACGGCCAACTCGAGGCGCTGCGGCCCCTGCTTGTGCGTTTTGCACAGTTGCAGCTTCGTAATGAAGCGCTCGCCGAAGACGCGGTGCAGGACGCATTGATGGCGGTGCTGGAGAAGCCCGATGGCTTCCGCGGCCAGTCCTCGCTGCGCACCTACGTCACCGGCATCCTCAAGTTCAAGATCATCGACACGCTGCGCCTGGCCAGCCGCGAACGCCAGGTCGACACGGCGGGCGACCAGTCGGAAGACGACGCCATCGACGCGCTGTTCGTCGCCGACGGCCACACGCGCGACATGCCGCGCCAGTGGGGCGACCCGGACCGCACGCTTGAGCAGAAGGATTTTTTCCGGGTGCTGGAGGTGTGCCTCGACAAGCTGCCGGCCCAGGCCGCCCGCGTTTTCATGATGCGCGAGTGGCTCGAGCTGGAAACCGATGAAATTTGTAAGGAATTGGCCATCAGCGCGTCTAATCTTTGGGTGATCTTGTATCGTGCGAGGTTGCGCCTGCGCGAATGCCTGGACCTGAACTGGTTCGGCAATCGCCCGGCGGCGTGATCGACGCGTTGTCGGAAAGATTATGGAAAAACCTCGCACAGGATGGAAGCCGACTTGCCGTGAAGTGCACCGGCTGGTGTCGGAAGGACTGGACCGCGAGCTGTCGCTGGTCGAGCGCAGCCGCATGCGCTTGCATTTGCTGGTTTGCAAGGCATGCACCCGCTTCAATGGACAGATGGACCTGTTGCGCCGCGCGATGCGGCAGGGGCCGCCGGCATGAGCACCTGCCGCCGCTGCGGCGCCGCGTTCGGCTGCGCGATGGCGGACGGCTCGGATCATCCGTGCTGGTGCACCGAACTGCCGGCCGCGGTGCCGGTGCCGGGAGAACCGGCCGCATGCTGGTGCCCGGCTTGCCTCAAACAGCATATTGCCGACCTCGAACAAGGACGGCCATCTTTACCGGATAATTTGAATGAATCTTAATGTTGAACACCTCGGCTTTGCGGCCGCGATATGTACCACCGCCTCGTTCGTGCCGCAAGTGGCGATGGTGTGGCGCCAACGCGGGGCGCCGGGGATTTCGACCGGCATGTACCTGATGTTCATTGTCGGCGTGGCGCTGTGGTTCAGCTACGGCCTGGCGCTCGAATCGTGGCCGATCACCATCGCCAATGGCGTGACGCTGGCGCTGTCGGGCAGCGTGCTGTGCATGAAGTGGTACTTCGAACGCCAGCGCCGTAGTTAGCACCGCTACCCTCCGAGTCGTCGGTCTCGCGAACGCGGGGACCCCATTCCGCGGCTAACCCGCGAAATTGGATTCCCACCTTCGCGGGAAGTCATTTCTGCCAATGGCAGGAATGACGGTCTCAAGGATATCGGCCTCAATTAGCGCTGGGTGCGGAAAAAGCGCATCATCTCGCGGCTGGCATCCGGCCCCTTGCCATCGGTATAACTGCCGCGCGCGCTGCCGCCCGACCAGGCGTGGCCGGCGCCGTGGATCAGCCACTGCTCCGCGTGCGGCGTGCCATCCGGGTGCTGGTGCACCGTGCGCGTGTACGCATGCCCGTCCGGCACGCGTCCCGGCTCGATCACGATCTCCTTCGCCGCATGGTGCGTGCCACGCGCGATTAGCTCATCGCCATTGGCCGGATGCACCGTGGTGTCGCGGTCGCCGTGGAACACGATGATCGGAATCGACTCGCCCTGCGCTTGCGGCCGGCCGAACTTGCCCTTCATCGCGGCCAGCGCCGACGGCAGGTCGTGCGCCGAGCCGAACGGCAGCCCGGAGTGCACGCCGACCGCTGCGTACAGATCCGGATACAGCGTGCCCATGATGGTCGCCATCGCACCGCCGGCGGACAGGCCCGCGACATACACCTGCTTATCGTCGACGTTGTGGCTGGCCATGACATCGCGCGTGATGCCGGCGATGATCGACGGCTCGCCCTGGCCGCGCGTCTGGTCGACCGCGCTGAACCAGTTCCAGCAGCGTTGCGCATTGGCTTGCTGCGACTGCGCCGGATACACCACCAGGCAGTGCATCTCTTCGGCCAGATGGTTCATCTGGGTGCCGCTGGCAAAATCGACCGGATCCTGGGTGCAGCCGTGCAGCATGACGACCAGCGGCACCTGCTGCTCGCCGGTATAGCTGCTCGGCACATACAGCTTGTATGTGCGGGTGCCGGCGGCATTGGTGTGGCTGCCGTCGATGAACTTGCCGGGCAGCGTTTCCGCCGGACCGCGGGCGCCGCCCATCGCGCCAGCCAGGTCGAACGAGGGCATCTCGAAATTCGGCATCTTGAAGGCCGCCTTGCCCGCTTCGCCGGCGGCGCGGTCGAGGTTGGCCATCATTTCCGGCACGATGCGGCTCATGAGCTCTGCCGCGTCGGTCATCGGCGTCGATGACGGCTGCGCCTGTGGTGGCGGCGGCGGGGCGGCCGACCTGCCAGCCGGTGGCGGGGGCGGATTGATATCGCGCATCGGCGCCGCCTTGGCCGCCGGCTTGGCCGCGGCGTTTGTGACGCCGGCTCTCAATACTTTCTGGATCGCCGAGGTCGCCAGGGACGGACCTTGTCCCATCAGAATACGGGTGACGGTACGCATGGGCGCAAACAGTTTGTTGTTCAGTTTCATCGGTGTTCCTTAATATTTCATCAAACGATGCGGCCTGCCAGTGCTGTCTTCACAGCGCTACTGGCATGCAGTGTGCCAAGCACAAAAATCGAATCTATCGTCGCCAGCGCCAGTTCGGCCGAAACGTCGCTGCCGATGCTGGCCATGCCGAGTACCTGGATGTGCAGGCGTTCGCCTGCTTCTTGTGCTTTTTCCAGGTCCGCTTTCGAGTAGTGATGCAGGCCGAGCACCAGGCTCTTGCGCGCAACGGTCTGCTTCACCACTTCGGCATGGGTGTTCAGCTGGTTTCGAATCGCCGTGCGGATCAGGTCCGTGCGGTTCGAATAAAACCCCTCGTTCACCAGCAGGTCGATTTGTCCCAGATCGATCAGGCCAAGGTTAATCGTAATTTTTTCCGAATCGTAGTTCTTCGGCTTCACTTCGCGTGTGTCCATAATCCCCATATCATCCTCGTGGCATCCGTACACCATCTGTATGGATGGTATTCTACGCCACCAGGCATTCAGGTCAAGCACGATTCGATTGGATGCGCTAATCTGCTGGCCATGAGTCCAGAATTGCAACCCGGCGTCCGCTTCGCGTGGCGCTACACCGTCCCGCCGCGCGCCACTGTGCCGCAGCTGTACCACGACACGCCGTTCTGCCGCGACATGCCGGATGTGTTGGCCACCGGCTTCATGGTCGGCATGATGGAGCTTGCCTGTGTGCAAGCAATGATGCCGTACGTCGACTGGCCGCGCGAGCAGAGCCTCGGCACGATGGTGAATTTTTCGCATTTCGCGCCGACCCCGCCGGGCATGACCTTGCGGGTCGAAGGCGAGGTGATCGAAGTCGAAGGCCGGCGCGTGAAATTCCGCGTCGAAGCCTGGGATGACCTCGAGCGCATCTGCGAGGGCACCCACGAGCGCGTGGTGATCGATCCGGTCCGCTTCGAGGCTAAGCTCGCGCGCAAGAAAGCGCAGGCCGCAACATGAACCCGGAACTGCAAAGCCCGGTGCCGTCGCCCTGCATCAGCCTGTGCGAGATGGCGCCCGACACGGGCCTGTGCCGCGGCTGCCTGCGCACCATCGACGAAATCGTCCAGTGGGGCAGCGCCGGCGACGACTACAAACGCGCGGTGTGGGCCGAGATCCGCCGCCGCGAATCGAACATGGAGTTCCGCTAGATGCAGTTCTATCAGCCGGCCGAAGCGGTCATCGGCCCCGCGTACGGCGGCGGCTTCAAACTCGTCGCCACTTTGCTCACCGTGGTTTTGCTCGGCTATGGCGTCAGCATCGCGCTGCGTTTTCCGCTGCTCTCGTTCGGCATCGGCGTCAAGGCGCTGCTGCTCGGCGCCGCCGCCATGCTGCTGGTGAGTTATTACTGGTTCCTGCGCTCGCGCACGACGGTCGACGCCACCGGCATCCGCCAGAGCTGGGTGATCGACAAGCGCGTCGACTGGCGCGAAGTGCGCGGCGCGAAGATGATCGGCATTCCGTATCTCGGCTGGCTGTTCCCGCCGCGGATGGTGGTCAGGACCGGCAATTCGTTCACCACCTTCAATGGCGGCTCGCAGGACCTGCTGGTCGAATTCGCCAAAATCTCGCTGGCCTTTCAGATGAAACGATGAGCGCCGCCTGTTCGCTTCCCGATTCGATGCGGATCTTCGAGCGCGGCTGGCTCTCGGCCAACAACATCCTGTTCATCGGGCGCGACGAGACCGCGCTGGTCGACAGCGGCTACCTGACGCACGCGCCGCAAACGCTGGCGCTGGTGCGCCATGCGCTGGGCGCGCGCCGGCTCGACCTGCTGGTCAACACCCATCTCCATTCCGACCATTGCGGCGGCAACGCCGCGCTGCAGGCGCAGTACGGCTGTTTCACGGCGATCCCGGCGGCCGAGGCGGAAGCGGTGCGCGCGTGGGACGAGGCAGCGCTCAGCTACAAGGCCACCGGCCAGCAATGCGCGCGCTTCGGCTTCGACGCCACCATCGCGCCCGGCGATGAACTGGTGCTGGGCGACTTGCGCTGGCAGGCGCTGGCCGCGCCCGGCCACGATCCGCACTCGCTGGTGTTCTACTGCGCCGACGAAGGCATCCTGATCTCGGCCGACGCGCTGTGGGAAAACGGCTTCGGCGTGATCTTCCCCGAACTCGATGGCGACTCCGGTTTCGCCGAGGCGCGCGACACGCTGGCGCTGATCGCCGCGCTCGATGTGCGCCTGGTCATTCCCGGCCACGGCGCGCCGTTCATGGATGCCAAGGCCGCGCTGGCGCGGGCCGGCTCGCGGCTTGATTTTCTCC
>JACMOT010000315.1 GCA_014377915.1 Tardiphaga sp. | reverse complement strand
TTCTCGCTCGGCATCGCCAACAAGTTCCTCGAGCCGGTGGCCGGCGCGGTGCTCGGCAAGATCGCCATCCTGGTGCTGATCATCCTGTTCATCCAGAAACGCCCGCGCGGTCTGTTCGCGCTCAAGGGCCGGGCGATCCAGGCATGATGATGGATATTTCGATTTTGGCTCCGACCTATCAGCCTGTCATTGCGAGGAGCCCTTGCGACGAGGCAATCCAGTCTTCGCTTGTGGTTTCTGGATTGCCGCGTCGCTTCGCTCCTCACAATGACGACCGAGCCATCGGAGCTCTGTCATGACCCCGCATATCCTCACCCGTTCGCTGGACCGCGGTGCCACCGTCTTCTTGCTGGTCGTCGCCACCGTCGGCGTGCTGATCCCGCTGTCGAATTTGCTGCTGCCGGCCGACTCCCTGTTCCAGGTGCCGACCTATCTGATGGCGCTGTTCGGCAAATATGTCTGTTACGCCATCCTGGCGCTGTCGATCGACCTGATCTGGGGCTATTGCGGGATTCTCTCGCTCGGCCACGGCGCGTTCTTCGCGCTCGGCGGCTACGCGATGGGCATGTACCTGATGCGCCAGATCGGCCCGCGCGGCGTCTACGGCAATCCAGTACTGCCGGACTTCATGGTGTTCCTGAATTACAAGGAGCTGCCCTGGTACTGGTACGGCTTCGACATGTTCTGGTTCGCCGCCGCGATGGTGCTTATCGCGCCGGGACTGCTCGCCTTCGGCTTCGGCTGGCTCACCTTCCGCTCCCGGGTCAGCGGCGTCTATCTGTCGATTATCACGCAAGCGATGACCTACGCCCTGCTGCTGGCCTTTTTCCGCAATGATTTTGGCTTTGGCGGCAATAACGGCCTGACCGACTTCAAGGACATTCTCGGCTTCAGCGTGCAGGCCGAAGGCACCCGCGCAGCTTTGTTCGCGCTGAGTTGCCTGGCGCTGGGGCTCGGCTTCCTGATGTGCCGCGCCGTCGTCACCTCCAAACTCGGCAAGGTACTGATCGCGATCCGCGACTCCGAGTCCCGCACCCGGTTTCTGGGGTACCGCGTTGAATCCTACAAGCTGTTCGTATTCACGCTGTCGGCCTGCATGGCCGGCGTCGCCGGCGCGCTCTACGTGCCGCAGGTCGGCATCATCAACCCCGGCGAATTCGCGCCCGCCAATTCGATCGAGGCGGTGAACTGGGTCGCGGACGGCGGTCGCGGCACGCTGATCGGCGCGGCCCTCGGCGCCGTGGTCGTCAACTACGCCAAGACGGTGTTCACCTCGGGGGCTCTTGCGCCGTACTGGCTGTTCATGCTGGGCGCGCTGTTCATCCTGGTGACGCTGCTGCTGCCGAAAGGTATCGTGGGCACCTTCAACGCCTGGTGGGAGCCGTGGAAGGCCCGGCGCGACACCGCTAATGCCGACAGCGCCGCCGCCGAAGATGGCGTCAGCAAACCCAATCTGGCGGAGTAGGGCGCATGACCAGTATCGAACCTCCGGTGATGGAAAAGACCGTCGCCCACGCGCCGGGCTTTATCGACCCGCAGCTTGCGGCACGCCAGGCCGAGGCCCGCCAGAAGCGCATGACCTCGGCGCTGCTGTATCTTGACGGTGTCCACGTCTCGTTCGACGGCTTTCACGCCATCAACAACCTGTCGCTGGTGCTGGGGCAGGGCGAGATGCGCGCCATCATCGGCCCCAACGGCGCCGGCAAGACCACGATGATGGACATCATCACCGGCAAGACCAAGCCGGACGAGGGCGACGTCTATTTCGACGGCACCCACGACCTCACTTTGCTGGACGAGACCAGGATCGCCGAGCTCGGTATCGGCCGCAAATTCCAGAAGCCGACGGTGTTCGAAAGCCAGACCATCGAGGACAATCTGCTGCTGGCGCTGAATGTCGATCACCGCGTCCGCGGCACGCTGTTCTGGCGCAGGAGCCGGGAGGAGACGCAACGGATCGAAAAGGTGCTGGAAACCATCCGCCTGACCGATTCCCGCGACCGCCTCGCTGGCAACTTGTCGCACGGCCAGAAGCAGTGGCTTGAGATCGGCATGCTGCTGGCGCAGGACCCGAAGCTGCTGCTGGTCGACGAGCCGGTCGCCGGCATGACTGACGTCGAGACCCACCAGACCGCCGAATTGCTGAAAGAGATCAACCGCGACAACAAGACCGTGGTGGTGGTCGAGCATGACATGACCTTCGTGCGCGAACTCGGCGTCAAGGTGACGTGCCTGCATGAAGGCAGCGTGCTGGCGGAAGGCACCATCGACCAGGTGTCGCAGAACGACCGCGTCGTCGAAGTGTATTTGGGAAGATGAACTCCGTGTCGTCCCTGCGAAGGCGGGGACCCATAACCTCCGGTCCTCTTGGTGAAGACACCGGCGCCGGGGGCAGACAGAACGACAGCGTGTATGGGTCCCCGCCTTCGCGGGGACGACGCGGAGAGCGCGGCAAAGGACTTCGATCACCATGCTGAAAGTCGACAATATCAGTCTGCATTACGGCGCGGCGCAGGCGCTGCGCGGCGTCACCGTCAGCGCGGAGCCCGGCAAGGTGACCTGCGTGCTCGGTCGCAACGGCGTCGGCAAGACCAGCCTGTTGCGCGCGATGGTCGGCCAGCAGGCCATCTCCGGCGGCACGATCACCTTCGATGGCGTCGATATTTCCACCCTGAAACCATATGAGCGGGCGCGCCGCGGCATTTCCTTCGTGCCGCAGGGCCGCGAGATCTTTCCGCTGCTCACCGTGGAAGAGAACCTCAAGACCGGCTACGCGCCGCTGAAGCGCGCCGACCGCAATATCCCAGCCGACGTGTTCGCGCTGTTTCCGGTGCTCAAATCGATGCTCGGCCGCCGCGGCGGTGATCTCTCCGGCGGCCAGCAGCAACAGCTGGCGATCGGCCGTGCACTGGTGATGCGGCCAAAACTGCTGTTGCTGGACGAACCCACCGAAGGCATCCAGCCTTCCATCATCAAGGACATCGGCCGCGCCATCTCCTATCTGCGCAGCCTGGGCACCATCTCGATCGTGCTGGTCGAACAATATCTCGACTTTGCCTGCGAGCTCGGCGACAACTTCGCCGTGATGGACCGCGGCGTTGTCAAATTCGCCTGCGATCGCTCCACGCTTGATCCTGCCGAGATCAGCCGCCAGATGGCGCTGTAATCGCCGCCACCAGGAAATGCATGCCGACCAGTCCGACCAGCGTCGCTTCGGCGATCTTTGCCGCCAACCGCGCCCGGGGATCGGTGACCTTCGACGTACAGATGGTGGACGGCAAGACCCGGCGCCGCCAGTTGCATGAATCCGGCTCGCTCCGCGTCCGGTTTCCGTCCCCGGAGGATCACGGCCTTTCCGCGATGTTCGTCAACACCGCCGGCGGCGCGGCCGGTGGGGATCGCTTCGACATCGACGTTACGGCCGGCGAAGGCACCTGCCTGACCGTGACCACCGCCGCGGCCGAAAAGGTCTATCGCTCCCATGGTCCTTCGGCCGCGATCAACATCGCGTTGAAGGTCGAAGCCGGCGCGCATTTGTCATGGATGCCGCAGGAAACCATCTTGTTCGACCGGTCCCGGACCGAGCGCGCCATCGACATTGATCTGGATGCCACCGCCTCGCTGGTGCTGTGCGAGATCGTCATCTTCGGCCGCGCCGCGATGGGCGAAAAGATGCTGTCCGGCCGTTTTATCGACCGCTGGCGATTGCGCCGGGGCGGCAAGCTGGTTTTTGCCGAAACCGTTCGGCTCGACGGCGACCTCGGCGAAAAGCTGGCGCGTCCGGCGATCGCCAAGGGCGGTCTGGCGATCGGCACGGCGCTGATCGTGCCCGGCGACGAGGCCCTGGTGGAGCGGATCCGCGAGGCCGCTGAAAACTTCGGCGGCGAGGTCGGGATCTCCTGCTGGAACGGATTTGCAATGGCCCGCTTCTGTGCGCAAGATGCCGCCCGGCTGCGCGTCGACATGATGAACGTGCTGGCGCGTTCCGGCGCCGCGCTGCCGCGGCTGTGGCTGAACTAACGTTAATGAATTCAGAGTGCGCTGATGAATCTGTCTCCCCGTGAAAAGGACAAGCTGCTGATCTCGATGGCCGCGATCGTCGCGCGCCGAAGGCTCGAGCGCGGCGTCAAGCTCAACCATCCCGAAGCGATCGCGATCATTTCCGATTTTATCGTCGAGGGCGCGCGCGACGGCCGCACCGTCGCCGAACTGATGAAGGCCGGTGCCGAGGTTATCACCCGCGCCCAGTGCATGGACGGCATCGCCGAGATGATTCACGACATCCAGGTCGAGGCCACCTTCCCGGACGGGACCAAGCTGGTGACCGTGCATGAGCCGATTCGCTGACGGAGTTTTGGGATGGCTGACATCGCGAAGCCGGGGAAGGACCCGGCCGACTTCGACCTCAGCCTGCCCGAGGACGCGCTGGCGCTGGTCGAGGATTTTCACGGCGAGTGGTACAATGGCGGGTTCTCGCAACTGTTCGCCAACTGGGATCGCACCAACATCGTGCTGATCCCCGAAGCGCTCAGGATTATCGGCGCTCCCGAGGCGGCACCGATCGTCGAGGCGGCGATCGCAGAGTTTCCGGATGATCAGGACGACTGGCGCGATCTGGCGTCGAAGGCGATGCTGGATCCGGCCAGCCCGCTCGGCAACAAATTATGGGAGCTGAACAGCCCGCTCGGCGATCTCGAAGATGCCATCCAGCAGGCTGCCGAGGCGTTCGAACTGAAGCTCAGCGAAGACGAAGATCTGTAAAGGACCGACCATGATCCCCGGCGAACTCTTCATCCAGGACGGCGAGATCGAACTCAATGCCGGCCGTGCCACCGTGACGCTCACCGTGGCCAATTCCGGCGATCGCCCGATCCAGGTCGGCTCACACTATCATTTCTTCGAGACCAACCCCGGGCTGAAATTCGACCGCGCTAAGCCCCGCGGCATGCGCCTCGATATCGCCGCCGGGACCGCGGTGCGCTTCGAGCCCGGCCAGAGCCGCGACGTGCAACTGGTCGAACTGGCCGGCAAGCGCGAGGTCTATGGCTTTCGCGGCGACGTGATGGGGAAGTTGTGAACTGCGTTGATTGGGGTCTATGGAAGGAATATCCTGCCATCTGAGGAGACACGACATGTCTTACAGAGCGACTGCAGTCATGGCTTCCAACGGACAGATCACGCTGCCCGACGCCATCCGGGAACGCCTCGGCGTGAAGGAAGGCGATCGCCTTAGTTTTGATCTCGCCGACTCCGGCGAACTCACAGTCACTCCGGTGCTCCGGCGGAGCATTTTTGAAGGTCTGGATGAACTGACGTTGCCGTCTTCGGGGCGCCCGCTCACCCAGAAAGATATCGGTGATGCAATAGGCGATGAAATGGAAGCGCAGGAAGAGCGTATTCGGAATCAGCAGAAATGATCGGGATCGACACCAATCTGCTGCTTCGGTTCTTCGATCCCATCGATCATCCTCAGCAGGCAGCCGCGGTCCGCGAGTTGGTCCGAAGCCAAGCGCCGGTTTTTGTTAGTCCGATCGTGCTTGTGGAGTTTGTTTGGACGTTGCGCCGTAAGTTCCGCCTCGACGACGACGCCATCTACGACCGGCTGATACGCGTCGCGGCTTCCCCGGAATTCACGTTTGCCGAACCTGCGGCAACGGCTCGTGCCGTCGAGCTCTACAAAAAGGGCCCAGCGGATTTCGCTGACTATCTGATAGGCGAATTGAACCAGTCGGCAGGTTGCCAGAAAACGCTGACCTTCGACAAGGACGCCGCAAAGCATCCAACCTTCTCGCTGCTCGAAATCTGAATAGGCCCCCCATGTCCGTGAAAATCAAGCGTTCCGTCTATGCCGACATGTTCGGCCCCACCACCGGCGATCGCGTGCGGCTCGCCGATACCGACCTGATCATCGAGGTGGAAAAGGATTTCACCATCTACGGCGAGGAGGTGAAGTTCGGCGGCGGCAAGGTGATCCGTGACGGCATGGGGCAGTCGCAGGCCACCAATGCCGAGGGCGCGGTCGATACCGTGATCACCAACGTGCTGATCGTCGACCACTGGGGAATCGTCAAGGCCGACGTCGCCATCAAGGAAGGCTATATCTGCGCCATCGGCAAGGCCGGCAATCCCGACATCCAGCCCGGCGTTACCATCAATGTCGGTCCAGGCACCGACGTGATCGCGGGCGAAGGAAAAATCCTCACCGCCGGCGGTTTCGACAGCCACATCCATTTCATATGTCCGCAGCAGATCGAGCATGCGCTGATGTCCGGTGTCACCTCGATGCTCGGCGGCGGCACCGGTCCTTCGCACGGCACCTTCGCGACCACCTGCACGCCCGGCCCGTGGCACATCGCGCGGATGATCCAGTCGTTCGATGCCTTCCCGGTCAATCTCGGCATCTCCGGCAAGGGCAACGCCTCGAAGCCGGCGGCCCTGATCGAGATGATCCATGCGGGGGCCTGCGCGCTGAAGCTGCACGAGGACTGGGGCACCACGCCGGCCGCGATCGACAACTGCCTCACGGTCGCCGACGACCATGACGTGCAGGTGATGATCCATTCGGATACGCTGAACGAATCCGGCTTCGTCGAGGACACGCTCAAGGCCTTCAAGGGCCGCACCATCCTCGCCTTCCATACCGAGCGCGCCGGCGGCGGACACG
>JACMOT010000314.1 GCA_014377915.1 Tardiphaga sp. | reverse complement strand
GTTGAATTCGCGCCCCGGCGCAGTACGCTGGTCGCGCGCATCGGTGGTTCTCCCGTCAAGGCGCCAATCTGTTTTACCGGCCACGTCGATATTGTGCCGCTCGGCTCGGTACCGTGGGCGCATGCGCCGTTCGCTGCCGAAATCGTCGACGGCAAATTGTACGGACGCGGATCGAGCGACATGAAAAGTGGCGTGGCAGCCTTTACCGTCGCAGCCATCGCCTTGGCTGATCAAATCCGCAATACCGCTGGTGTGACGCTGGTGATCACGGCAGGCGAAGAAACCGGTTGCGAAGGCGCTTTTGATCTGGTCAACCGCGCCGATGCCGCCGCCATCCTCGGCAGCGCCGGCGCCCTGGTGGTGGCGGAGCCGACTTCCAATGAACCGCTGGTCGGCCACAAGGGTGCGCTCTGGATCCAGGCCAGCGCGACCGGCGTGACGGCGCACGGCTCGATGCCCGAGCGCGGCGACAATGCCATCTACAAGATCGCCCGCGCCGCGCTGGCGCTGGAAAATTTCGCATTCGAGACCGAACCACATGCCTTGATGGGGCAAGGTTCACTCAATGTCGGCACTGTGCGCGGTGGCCTGAACATCAATTCGGTGCCGGACGCCGCCGAAATCGCGATCGACATCCGCACCGTCGCCGGCCAGGATCACCGGCAGATCTGGGGTTGCCTGTGTCACCGGTTGGGCGACCAGATCGCGCTGAAGACCTTGCTCGATGTCGGGAGTGTCTACACGCGACCGGACGACCCGTGGATGCAGAGCGTGACAGCGCTGTGCCAGGCGCATTTAGATCAACCGATTGCGCCGAAGACGGTGTCTTACTTTACCGATGCGGCGGCGCTGCGGGCGCCGATGGGCAATCCACCGACCGTGATCCTAGGGCCGGGTGAGCCGCAGATGGCGCATCAGACCGATGAATTCTGTTACGTCGAGCGCATTGCCCAGGCCGAGCAGCTGTATCGCGAGATCATTCTGGCATGGTGCAAATGATGCAGACGACGTCGCTCACACAGACGACACAGATGACATCGAACCGCCCCCTTAACGAACTCGACGCTAGCGAACTCGCGCGCCGGCTGCAGCGGCGCGACATCACCGCCGAAGAGGTGGTGCGCGCATGCTTGGCCCGCATCGAAGAGCGCGAGCCGGCGGTGCAGGCCTGGACGCACCTGGCGCCGGATGCCGCACTGGCACAGGCGCGCGAACTTGATCGCGGTGCCTTGCGTGGGCCGCTGCATGGCATGCCGATCGGCGTCAAGGATTTGTTCGATACCGTCGACATGCCGACCTGTTACGGTTCGCCGATCTATGCGGGGCATCAGCCGGCGGCCGATGCGGCCGCGGTGGCGCTGTGCCGCGCAGTCGGCGGCATCGTGCTCGGCAAAACCGTCACCACTGAATTCGCAACTTTCCATCCGGGTAAAACCCACAATCCGCATCGGGCCGGCCATACGCCGGGCGGCTCCTCGAGCGGGTCGGCGGGAGCCGTTGCCGATTGCATGGGGCCGCTGGCCTTCGGCACCCAGACTGCCGCCTCGGTGATTCGTCCGGCGGCTTTTTGTGGGATTGTCGGCTTCAAGCCAAGCTATGGCAGCAGTTCGCG
>JACMOT010000032.1 GCA_014377915.1 Tardiphaga sp. | reverse complement strand
GTGATGCTGCTGTTGCTGGTGGCGATGACCGGTATCGCGCCGATCTCGCTCTACATGCTGGTGCCGGCGCTGCCGGTGCTGGCGCGCACCTTCCGCAGCGTCATCTCCATTGCCCAGATGGCGGTGTCGCTGTATATGGTCGGGCTGGCGTTCTCGCAGCTGATCATGGGGCCGCTGTCGGACCGTTTCGGCCGCCGGCCGGTGCTGCTGGCCGGGCTTGGCCTGATGGTGATCGCCGGCATTGCCAGCAGCTTCGCCTTCACGCTGCCGCAGCTGATCGCGGCGCGCTTTTTCCAGGCGCTCGGCGGCGCCACCGGCATGGTGATGAGCCGCGCCATCATCCGCGATCTTTACCCGCGCGAACGCGTCGGCGCGATGATCAGCCTGGTGATCGCGGTCATGATGATCGCGCAGATGCTTAGTCCGCTGGCGGGTGGCCTGCTGGAAATCGGCTTCGGCTGGCGCTCGATCTTCTACGTCATCACCGGAGCCTCGGTCATCGTCACGCTGGCGATCCTGATCCTGCTGCCGGAAACCCGCTGGCGCATCGCGACTGAAAGCGGTGGCGGGGGGTTTATGGCCGACGCGAAGGTATTGCTGCGCAGCCGGACGTTCCTCGGCTATCTGCTGTGTTACGTGGGGTCGTCGTGGATCATCTTCACCTTTGCCGGCGGCGGTCCCTATGTCGTGGTCAATCAGATGGGCCGCAGCAGCGCCGAATATGGCGCCTGGTTCGCGTGCACCGGCTTCGGCTACCTGATGGGCAATGTGTTCTGCGTCCGGCTGGCGCCACGGCGCGGGCTGGAGCAGATGATCTGGTTCGGCCTGGCTTTGCAGTTCGGCGGCGCCCTGCTCAACGTGGTGTGGGGCCTGGCAGGTCTCAACCAGATGCCGGCCTGGCTGTTTCTGACCCATATGATCGTGATGTTCGGCAATGCCTTCGTGATGTCGAATTCAGCGGCCGGCGCGCTCAGCATCCGCCCGCAGGCGGCGGGCGCAACCTCTGGCATGATGGGCTTCCTGCAGATGGGGCTTGGCTCGCTGTGCTCGCAATTCGGCGCCTATCTGGGCGGCCATTTCACCACGCCGGTGCCGCTCAACATCGCGCTGGTGCTGCTGTCATGCGGCTGCGCCGCGGCGATGATCTTTCTGGTGCCGCGCGGCGGAATCGTCGCGACCAAGCGGATGATCGAGGAAGCGGAAGGCGAAGAGACCGGATTGTTGTAGTCGTGGCCTGATCGCTCTTTTCCTTGCGGGACAGAGTGACGCTCGGATCACCCTTCGATCAACGCCAGCCATTCATCCTCGGTCAATACCTTGACGCCAAGCTCCGTTGCCTTCTTCAGCTTCGAGCCGGCATCCTCGCCGGCGACAAGATAATCCGTCTTCTTCGACACCGAGCCCGCCACCTTGGCGCCGAGCCGCTCGGCGGCGGCCTTTGCTTCGTCACGGGTAAACTTGGTCAGCGAGCCCGTGAACACCACTGTCTTGCCGGCGATGGCGGTGTCGCTCTTGGCTTGCTCAACCGGCAGTACCTCGATCTCGTCCAGCAACTCGCCCAGCGCCTTGACGTTGCGCGCCTCGGCGAAGAACTCGACCAGGGCGTCGGCGACGATCTCCCCGACGCCCCCAATGTTGTTGAGATCCTGATAGGCCTCCGAGGTGTTTTCCGGGCCGCGCTGCCCGGCCGCGGCCGCCAGCATCGCATCCCGAAATGCTTCGAAGCTTCCGTAGTGCCGCGCCAGCAATTTGGCATTACCTTCGCCAATGTGGCGAATGCCAAGCGCGAAGATCAACCGGTTCAGCTCGATCCTGCGCCGGGCGTCGATCGCGCCAAACAGGTTGCGCACCGAGGTCTCGCCAAAGCCCTCGCGATCACGCAGTTTCTTGGTCGATCGCTCATCGCGCTTCCGCAGCGTGAAGATATCGACCGGGTGCATGATCAGGCCATCGTCATAGAATTCCTGGATCTGCTTGTCGCCGAGCCCGTCGATGTCGAAGGCCAGCCTTGAGACGAAATGCTTGAGCCGCTCCACGGCCTGGGCGGGGCAGATCAGCGCACCGGTGCAGCGCGTCACCACCTCGCCGTTCTCCCGCACGGCGTGGCTGCCGCAGGCCGGACAAGTGGTCGGGAACGCGTAAGGCTTTGCCTCGGTCGATCGCTTCTCGAGGATCACGCTGACGATCTGCGGGATGACATCGCCGGCGCGCTGGATCACCACGGTGTCACCTTCGCGGACATCGACACCGTCGCGGATCGGCTGACCGCCGCCGCCGATACCCTTGATAAAATCCTCATTGTGCAACGTCGCATTCGACACCACGACGCCGCCGACAGTGACCGGCGTCAGCCGCGCCACCGGCGTCAGCGCGCCGGTGCGGCCAACCTGGATCTCGATCTTCTCGAGGATGGTCGTCGCCTGCTCCGCGGCGAATTTATGCGCGATCGCCCAGCGCGGCGCCCGACCGGCAAAGCCGAGCCGGGCCTGCCAGTCGAGCCGGTCAGTCTTGTAGACCACGCCATCGATGTCGTAGCCGAGCGACGCCCGCTCCTCGCCAATCCTGCGATAGAAGGCGAGCGCTTCATCGACGCTCTGGCACAGCGTGATCAGCGGATTGACGGTGAAGCCGACACTGTCCAGCCAGTGCAGCATGCCGTGCTGGGTGTCTTCCGGCAGTTCGGAGATTTCACCCCAGGCATAGGCAAAGAACTTCAATGGCCGCGACGCGGTGATCGCCACGTCTTTCTGACGCAGCGATCCGGCAGCGGAATTGCGGGGATTGGCGAATGGGTCTTCGCCGGCTTCAACCTGTCGCTGGTTCAGCGCCAGGAAATCGCTCTTCAGCATATAGACCTCGCCGCGCAATTCGCAGGCAGCGGGAAGCTTTTTGCCCTTCAGCGTGTTCGGAATGTCGCCGATGGTGCGGACATTGGCGGTGACGTCCTCGCCCGTAAAGCCGTCGCCGCGGGTAGCGGCGCGCACCAGTTCGCCGTTCTCATAGCGCAGTGACAGCGACAGCCCGTCGATCTTCGGCTCGGCCACGATCGCTGGAACCTCGTCCAGCTTGAGGAAGCGCTGGATACGTTCGACGAATTCGGTGACCTCCTCATCGCTGAAGGCATTGCCCAGCGACAGCATCGGCACCGCGTGCTGCACCTTGGCAAAGGCGCGCGACGGCGCCGCGCCCACGGTCTGCGTCGGCGATGCGCCGGTGACAAGCTCGGGGAATTTGGCTTCGATCGCCTCGACGCGGCGACGCAAGGCATCGTAGTCGGCATCGGAGACGGTCGGCGCGTCGTCCTGATAGTAGCGCCTGTTATGCGCCTCCATCTCGAGCGACAGCCGCATCAGCTCGACCTTGGCCTTTGGCTTGGTCAGGGTGGACAGATCGGACGGCGAAGTGGGTTTTGCTGTGCGGGCCAT
>JACMOT010000313.1 GCA_014377915.1 Tardiphaga sp. | reverse complement strand
CGGCAAGAGCACGCTTTTCAAGATGCTGCTCGATGAAGTCAGCCCGTCGTCCGGCGAAGTCTGGCTGTTCGGCGAGAAGGTCACGGGTGTCGGCGCCAGCCGCGCCGCGCAGCTCGGCATCGCCAAGAGCAATCAGCTCAACCAGCTCTTTCCAAATCTTTCGGTGCGCAGGAATTTGCGCATCGCCGCCTTTGCGCGCCGCCGTGGTCCGCTGCGCTTCGACCTGCTGCGGCCCGCCGACAGCCTGCCGGAAGTGGAGGCGCAGATCGCCTTGATCCTGAAACTGCTCAATCTCGTCGTGCGCGCCGATACGCCGGCGCACGTGCTGGCTTACGGCGAGAAGCGCCGGCTCGAGATCGGTATGGCGCTGGCGACCAGCCCGAAAGTGCTGCTGCTCGACGAGCCGCTCGCCGGCATGAGCCCGGCGGAGCGCGCGGCGACCTGCGCCTTCATCCGCGACATCGGCCGCTCACGCACCGTCATCATCGTCGAGCACGATCTCGACGCCATCTTCGGCCTCGCCGAACGCATCACCGTGCTCTACGAGGGCCGGCTGCTGGCGGACGGCACCGCCGACGAGATCCGCCGCAATTCGGCAGTCCAGGACGCCTATCTCGGAGGGCTGCACGCACATGAGCCTGCTTGAAGTCGACCGCATCAATACGCTGTATGGCGATTCCCACGTCCTGTTCGACACGTCGCTGCGGGTCGAGCAGGGTGAGGTGGTGGCGTTGCTCGGCCGAAACGGCGCCGGCAAGACCACCACGCTGCGCTCGATCATGGGCGTTTTGTCGCCGCGGAGCGGCGCCATCCGCCTCGACGGCAAGGAGGTCAACGGCCTGCCGCCGTCGGCCCTCGCCGGCATGGGCGTGCAGCTGGTGCCCGAGGAGCGGGCGATCTTTGGCGGCCTCACCGTCGAGGAAAACCTGCGCATTGCGGCGCTGACCGCGCCAAACGCCTGGAGCTACGATCGCATCTACGAAGTATTCCCGCGTCTCAAGGAGCGGCGCAAGTCGGCGGGGCGGTCGCTGTCCGGCGGCGAGCAGCAGATGCTGGCCATTGCGCGTGCGCTGATCCGCGACGCCCGCATCATCCTGCTCGACGAGCCGTTTGAAGGCCTCGCACCCCTGATCGTGCGCGATCTGGTCACGGTGGCCCGTAATCTCGCTGCCGAAGGCCGCACCATGATCGTGGTCGAGCAGAATGTCGCGGCAGCGCTGAGCTTCGCCAACCGCGTCTACGGTCTGAACAACGGCCACGTCGTGTTCGAGGGGACGCCCGCGGAACTGTCCGCCAACCCGGCGATGGCGCGGGATTTTCTCGGTGTCGCGTCCTGACCGGTACGCGTTGCCTGGCCGCCAGATCCGTGTAGATTCGGGTGAAATTTCAGGCGCAATGGTAACAGCATGACCAAGAATCATCACGACCATCACCATGATCACGATCATTCCGAGCTTTCGGAGACCGAATTGCGCGTGCGGGCGCTCGAGACGATCCTGACCGAAAAGGGCTATGTCGATTCCGCCGCGCTGGACGACATCATCCAGGCCTACGAGACCCGGATCGGGCCGCGAAACGGCGCGCAGGTCGTGGCCAGAGCATGGACCGATCCGGCATTCCGCCAGGCGCTGTTGGAAGACGGCAGCAAGGCCATCGGTGCGCTTGGCCGGGTCGGCGATCATCTCGTCGTGGTCGAGAACACTCCGCAACGTCACAACATGGTCGTTTGCACGCTGTGCTCCTGTTACCCCTGGGAAATGCTTGGCTTGCCGCCGGTCTGGTACAAGGCCGCGCCGTACCGCTCGCGTGCGGTGAAGGATCCGCGCGGGGTGCTCTTGGATTTCGGTGTCAGCCTGCCGAAGGACGTCGAGATCCGCGTCTGGGATTCCACCGCGGAAACCCGCTTCCTGGTGCTGCCGATGCGGCCGGAGGGCACGGAAGGCTGGAGCGAGACGCAGCTTGCCGAACTGGTCTCGCGCGACTCGATGATCGGGACGGGACTCGCGCAGGCGCCAGGAGTGTCATCATGAACGGCGTTCACGACATGGGCGGCATGGACGGCTTCGGCAAGGTCGAGGCCGAGCCGAATGAGCCGATGTTTCATGAGGAGTGGGAAGGCCGTGTGCTGGCGATGGTGCGCGCCATGGGCGCGGCTGGCGCCTTCAATATCGATGCTTCGCGCTTCTATCGCGAGACGCTACCGCCCGATGTCTATCTGTCGAGCAGCTACTATCAGAAGTGGCTGCTTGGCCTGGAGGACGTGCTCGCGGCCAAGGGATATGTAACCGTCGAGGAGATCGAGGCGGGCCATAAAGTCGAAGCGCCAAAGACTCTAAAGCACGGCGGCTTCACGCGCGACCAGGTCGAACGCGTGATGGTGCGCGGCGTGTTTGGCCGCACGGCGCCAGCGCCTGCGGTGTTCAAGGTCGGCGATCGCGTGCGTGTCAGGAATATCCATCCGGCTACGCACACGCGGCTGCCACGCTACGTACGCGGTCATCTCGGCGGGATCGAACGCGTCCACGGCTGCCATGTATTTCCCGATACCGCGGCCCATGACAACGGCGAAAATCCGCAGTGGCTCTATACTGTCGTGTTCGATAGCGCAGAGCTTTGGGGCGCGGATGGCGATCCTACGTTGAAAGTTTCCATCGAAGCTTTCGAGCCCTATCTGGAACTGGCGCCATGACCGTCGACACCCCGGCTGCCACGCGCGCGAGGGCGGCTGTCCCGGGTATTCCGCAGGACGACGAAGACCCGGTATCTCGCGAGCCTTGGGGAGGCGCAGGCTTTCTCAATGAGCTTGGTTCTGCATCAGAATGCTGGCTGGTTCCAAGCATTCTGGTGCCATTGAGAGACGAGAGGCAAAATGGACCTCCGGCTGCGGCATGGATGATCGGCCCCCACTGACGGGTCCAGTTGGGATGTTAGTGCATGGGTGAATTGGGTGCCAGCGCGTCGGCGTAGCTGATGGGGGTTGCGAAGCCGACCGCGCGGTCATTGCGGGCACGAAGACCTCGGGG
>JACMOT010000312.1 GCA_014377915.1 Tardiphaga sp. | reverse complement strand
TCTTCCCGCATGCGGGAAGAGCGACGTAACAGTAGCTGTGTTCGTCGTCAGGCGACCGCCAAATCCTGACCTGTCAGCCTTCGATACGCTTCCAGATAACGCCGGCTGGTGGCGTCGATGGCGGCCGCCGGCAGCGGCGGAGGTGGGGCTTCGCCGTTCCAGCGGCCGGCGCGGCGCTCGGCGTCGAGATAGTCGCGCAGCGGCTGCTTGTCGAAGGAGGGCTGCGGCTGGCCGGGCGCGTAGACGTCGGCGGCCCAGAACCGCGAACTGTCAGGGGTCATCACCTCGTCGATCAGGATGATGCGGCCATCGGCCTCGCGGCCGAATTCGAACTTGGTATCGGCGATGATGATGCCGGCCTCGCGGGCGATCGCCTCGCCCTGGGTGTAGATCGCGCGCGTCATGCTCTCGAGCGTGAAGGTGTCGTCCTCGCCGAGGATTTCGCGCATCCTGGCGATGGTGATGTTCTCGTCATGGCCGGTCTCGGCCTTGGTCGCCGGGCTGAACACCGGATGCGCGAATTTCTGACTCTCCACCATGCCGGCCTCCAGCGTCTCGCCGGCCAGCGTGCCGGATGCCGCATATTCCTTCCAGGCCGACCCCGAAATGTAGCCGCGGATCACGCATTCGATCGGAAACACAGTGGTGCGGCGGCACAGCATGGCCCGGCCAGCCAGAGCCGCACGATGGCCGGCCAGTTGCGGCACCTGGGCGATGATCTCGTCAGCGTCGGCCGAGATCATGTGATGCGGCACCACGCCGCCGAGCTGGTTGAACCACCAGGCGCTGATCTGCGTCAGCACCGCGCCTTTCATCGGAATCGTCTCGTTCATCACGATGTCGAAGGCGCTGATGCGGTCGGTGGTGAGCAGCAGCACGCGATCGGCGCCGGCGTCGTAAATATCGCGCACCTTGCCGCGGCCGATTTTGGGAAGCGGCAGGTCGCTTGTGGACATCGTAGTCATGAGAGGCCTTTTAGTGAGTCGTTTATGTTGCAGCCGTCATTGCGAGGAGCGAAGCGACGCGGCAATCCAGAGGGCCGCACGCGGAGAAAGAACTGGATTGCTTCGTCGCCAAGAGGCTCCTCGCAATGACGGGTTTTACTCCGGCAGCGGGATGAAGTCGTGCTCGTCGGGGACGTTGGCGAAGCGGCCGGACTTCCAGTCCTGTTTGGCCTGCTCGATGCGCTCCTTGCTGGAGGACACGAAATTCCACCACAGATGCCGTGGCCCTTCGAGCGCATCGCCGCCGAGGAACATCATGCGGGTGTTGCTGATGGCCTTCACGGTGATGGCGTCGCCGGGGCGGAAGATCAGCAGTCTTGGCCCTTCGAAGCGGTCGCCGGCGATCTCGATCTCGCCGTCGACCACATAGATCGCGCGTTCCTCATGGTCGGGATCGAGCGGCACGCAAGTGTCGGCATCGACCGACACCTCGGCATAGAACCACGGCGACACCATCGATACCGGCGAAGCGACGCCAAAGGCCTTGCCGGCGATGATCCGCGCGGAAAAACCGGTGTCGGAAATGGTGGGCAGCGTCTCGGCGCCAAAATGCTGGAACGAGGGGGCGATCTCCTCGGAGCCCTTGGGCAGCGCGATCCAGCTCTGCAGGCCGAGCATCTTCTGGCCGTCGCGGCGCTGGACGTCGGGGGTGCGTTCGGAATGGGAAATGCCGCGGCCGGCGGTCATCAAATTCATGGCGCCGGGCTGGATCTCGCGGACATTGCCCTCGCTGTCGCGGTGCATGATCGAGCCGTCGAACAGATAGGTGACGGTGGCGAGGCCGATATGCGGATGCGGCCGGACGTCCATGCCGTGGCCTGCGATGAATTGCATCGGGCCGAAATGATCGAAAAAGATGAACGGGCCGACCATCTGCCGCTTGCCGTGCGGCAGCGCGCGACGGACCTGAAAACCGTCGCCGAGATCCCGGGTACGCGGCACGATCACCAGCTCCAGCGCGTCGCAGGACGGCGCGTCGCCGGAAATCGGGTCGTTGGAGGGGTGCCAGCTCATGAAATCTCCCGGAGGTCAGTCCGGGGCCATCCTAGCAGCAATAAGCGGGGGGCGTAAAAGGGGAGTCCCCGTGTCCCGGACGTGGCGCCATGCGCCTCCGCGGGAAGCGTCATGCGCCGCGGAGCCGGGACCGCCAGAAGCGCCGTTGCCTGATACGGTCCCGGCTCCGCGGAGCGGCATGGCGGCGATGCAAGGGCATCGCCTGAGAATGCCGCACGGCGCCCGGGACCCGAGTCCGACCTTTCATATCTCAAGAGCAGCCAAAAGGCGGTGCCGAACTCGCAATGACGGCCGAGAGGCTTTCGCCGCGGCTACAGCGCCTTGATCTGCAGCTTGCGGAATTTCACCACGCCGGAGCCGTATTGCAGGGCGAATGGGCCGGCCGCGTGCTTGGCGTCATTGACGTCCGCGGTCTTCTCGCCGTTCAGCGTCACCACCAGATGCGAGCCCTGCGCGGTGATCTCGTAAGTATTCCACTTGCCGGCCGCCTTCGGCATCGGATCGACCTTGGCGACGTCGACAATGGCGCCGGTGCCGTAGGAGGGATCCGGCCGCTTGTCGAAGATGTTGACCTCGTAGCAGGCCTTGGCATCGATCACCTTGGCGGTGTCGCAGCGGATGAAGATGCCGCTGTTGGCCTCCGAATCGACCCAGAATTCGGCCCGGATCTGGAAGTCCTTATAGGTCTCCTTGCTGACCAGATAGGAATAGTCGCCCTTTTCCTTGAACAGCTTGTCGGCGCCCAGCGCGCCGTCGGCCATCGCCCAGTTGGCATCGCCGACGCGGTCCCAGTCGCCCATCTTGCCGCTGTCGACCAGCGTCACCCAGCCGCCCTCGGACTGGCTCGAAGAGGGGCTGCTATAGTGCAGGGCAGCAAGGCCGAGTGCTGACGCGGTCACGAGCGCATAAATCCGTTTCATGGGGGTCTCCTCCGGTTGGCTTTTTATTGCTATCAAATAGGCCACGGGATCGTTCGCCTGTAAATCGGTAAACGACGGATCACGCGAATGGACATTGCTGCGCGCCCGAGGATTGGACCATGACGGAAGTTGCGACGTTGCATGCTGCGTTGAAGGCCGGGACGGCCGCCCTGCTATTGGTGCTGGCGCTGCTGCTGCTGCGTGATGTTCGCAGCGTGACCGGCCGGCTGGCGGCGGCATTGGCGCTTGGCGCCGCCACCCATGCCGTCAGCGCGGGACTGGCCGGCCCCGTCGCTGCGTGGCGCGCACCGCTGATCGCATTATCCACCGGCAACGTCGTGGTGCTGTGGTTGTTCACGCGCGCGCTGTTCGACGACGGCTTCACGCTGCGCCGCTGGCATGCCCTGCCATGGGCCGGGATGGTCGCGCTCAGCCTGGTCGATTGTCTGCTGCTGGGGCCGGATCACGCCGGGCCGGCGCAGGTGCTCGGCGCCGCGCTGAATGTCATGACGCTGGGCTTCATCGCGCTCGCCGTCGCGCGGGCGGTCGCCTCCTGGCGGGTCGACCTGGTCGAAGGCCGTCGCCGGCTGCGGCTGGCGATCGTGGCCGCGGCCACCGCCTATCGCACGATCAACACGATGCTGCAGCTCGTGATGTCCGGTGCCGGATCCGACATCGGCGCCACCGCCAACTCCGTGCTGCTCGCGGTCATCACCATCGGCCTGACGGTGGCGTTGACGGGCGTCGCTGACGCCGGCCTGTTCGCGGCGCCAGCGCAGCCAGGCCCGCCCGCCATGGCCGCGCGCAGCAGCGCAGGTCGCGACCCGACGGCGACCGCCGATCAACGACTGGTCACCGCGCTGAACCGGCTGATGGCCGAGGATCGCATCTATCGCCACGAGAGCGTCACGATTGGATCGCTGGCGACGCGGCTCGCCGTGCCGGAATATAGATTGCGACGGCTGATCAATCAGCAACTGGGCTATCGCAACTTCAACGTCTTCCTCAACGACCACCGCATCGCCGAGGCGAAGGCGGCGCTGGCCGACGCGTCCCAGGCCGCGGTGCCGGTCATCACCATCGCCATGGACGCTGGCTTCCAGTCGCTGGGGCCGTTCAACCGCGCGTTCAAGGCGGCGACGGGGCTGACGCCCACCGACTATCGACGCCGCGCCGTCCCGGCCATCTCGTAACCCATTACGAACACGGCACAGTTTCGAAATCGGCTAGCGACTTGCGGGTTTTCACCAGCCCTATTCGAGATTCGGCGAGCCGGCGCCGTTGACCTCTGGCTGCTTCGGCGCACCGCGATGTTGCGGATGACCGGAGCAGGCCATGATACGACGACGACATATCCTCATCCTTGCGGCCGTCCCGGCGCTGGGCATGCTGAGCTGGGCTGTTGCCCGCGCGCAGGACGCCCCGCGCATCAGTACCGGCTTCGTCGCCCACACGCTGTGCTCGGCGACCTTCGTGTCCGGCGTCGATCCCGATCAGACCTTTGCCGAGACCATGGCTGCGATGCCCGGCGTCGGATTGATCGGCTGGGCGCTCGGCTACAGCATCGACCGCGATCGCCGCGAGGTCACCGGCACGCTGCTGGGTCTCAGCCGCGCCCGCGCGCGTTACAGCGACGGCTTCGGCTGCCGCATGGTTCATGACGATGCGGCCGTCGAAGCCTGGCCGTTGCCGGCGGAACATCCGCGACGGCCGTTGCTGCCGGACATTGCCGGGCCCGCCCCGGTCGAGGCCAGGTCTCCGGAACTGCAACGGGCTCTCGACCACGCTTTCGCCGAGCCGGAGCAGCCGCCGCGTCACACCCGGGCGATCGTCGTGCTCAAGGACGGCCGCGTCATCGCCGAACGCTATGCGCCAGGCGTCGGGATCGACACGCCGCTGCTCGGCTGGTCCGCCACCAAATCGGTGATGTCCGCGCTGACGGGCATTCTGGTGCGCCAGGGCAAACTCGCGCTCGATCTGCCAGCTCCCGTTGCGGCATGGCAAGATTCCGCCGATCCCCGCCACGGCATCACTGTCGACCATCTGCTGCGGCACACCAGCGGACTGGCCATGGGCAGTTCACTGAGCGCCTCGCTCGCCAGCACGGTCGCGCCGGTCAACCGGATGAAATACATCGAACCCGACATGGCGGGTTTCGCCGAAGCGGCGGCGCTCGACACGCCTCCCGGCACCGCGTGGAATTACCATGATGGCAATACCGTCATCCTGTCGCGGTTGATCCGCGATGCCGTCGGCGGTGATGCCGCCGCGGTCTTGCGCTTTGCGCGCAGCGAATTGTTCGATCCGCTGGGCATGCGCAAGGTCACGCTCGAATTCGACGCTACCGGCACGCCGGAAGGCTCCAGCCAGATGCTGGCGCCGGCGCGGGCCTGGGCGCGGTTCGGCCAGTTCTATCTCGATGACGGTGTGGTCGGCGGCAAACGCGTCCTGCCGGCTGGCTGGGTCGAAAGATCGGTAACGCCGACAGCGGGCGTCTGGGTCGGAATCGGCGCCGGCTTCTGGACCAACCGCGGGGCCAGTTTTGGCGCGACGTTCCGCAGAAGCCGCGGCTGGCCCGCTGACTCGTTCTACGCCAGCGGCACCTTTGGCCAGTATGTCGTCGTGCTGCCGTCGCAACGCCTGGTGATCGTCCGCTTCGGCATCTCCGGCGATCGCGGCGACATCGAAGGCGTCTCCCGGCTGGTCGCCGAGGTGATCGCCGCCACAAGCGACGACTGACGCGCGCCCTAAGCCTTGCGTTTTGCCGCGGCGCGCCCGTCCAGCAGCACGCGTCGCAGCGCCTGGACGTTCGGCGCAGCGGCGCCCTTGCGCCAGATCAGCGAGGTCGCCGCGTGGTTCTCGCCCCGCGGCAGCCGATGCACGGTCAGCCGCTTGCCCTCCGGAAAGGTCGACAGCACGCTTTCCGGCAGCAGCGCGATGCCCATGCCGGCGACGACGCAGCCGAGCATGGCGTGATAGGAGCCGAGCTCGATCGTGCGTTCGGGCATCTCGCCGCGCTTTGCATACCAGTCTTCCAGCCGCTTGCGGTGCGGGCAGCCGTTCTCGAACACCAGTACGGCGCGCGGCGCGCGGCCCTTCCGCCCGATCGGCGGATGGTCCGCAGCCGACACGATCACCGGCTCCTCATCGAAGGCATGCACGCGGTCGAACGGCGCCGCGGCGATCGGCTCGGCAACGAAGGCCGCGTCGAGCTCTCCGGCGAGAATGCCCTTCGCCAGCGTTTGCGGATTGCCGATCCGCATTTCAAGTTGCACGTCGGGGTAGCGCTTGTGAAACTCGTTGAGCGGCCCCGGCAGCCGCACCGCCGCGGTGCTCTCCATGGCGCCGAGGCGAAACACGCCGCGTGGCCGCGGGTCCCGCACCGCGTCGCGCGCTTCGTCGGCCAGCGCCAGCAGCCGGTCGGCATAGCCGAGCAACGTTTGCCCCGCCGGCGTCAGATGCAGCCGCTTGCCCTCGCGCACGAACAGCGCGGTGCCGAGATCTTCCTCGAGCTGGCGCACCCGCGTCGTCACGTTGGACTGCACGCGGTGCAGCCGCTCCGCCGCGCGCGTCACGCCGCCCTCGCTGACGACGGCGCGGAAAATGCGCAGTTCGGAAAGGTCCATGCATCTCTCCCAGAGATCGTCACGATCTCGATTATTCATTTTAAAGGATGCCCCGTGCCGGGTAAAGCATCGTTACCGGGGACAGCGGCAGGCAGAATAGGGGAGACATGATCGATCGTGAATCCCGGCCGCATGCGCATGATGCGCGCCACCTGACGCCGCGGCAGTGGGACTTGCTGCGGCGGTCCATCATCCGCCAAATTCATGCGGAACGTGGGCAAATGATCCGCGCGATGGTCGGCGGTGCGGCTGCCGTGGTGCGTGCCACCTGGCGGCGCCTCCATGAGCGGCAGCAGGCATCGGCGGCGCTGCACGCCATGAGCGACCATGAATTGCGCGATATCGGACTGGCGCGCTCCGGTATCAAGGCGGCTATCCGCCATCAAAGCGTTACGCCGCGTCAACCAAAACCCAACTGGAGAGTAATGATGTCGAAGGCCTACTGGATCGTCCGCGTATCGGTCCGTGATGAAGCGAACTATCCCGATTACCTCGCCGCGGCGAAGCCAGCTTTCGAGAAGTTCGGCGCGCGTTTCATCGTGCGGGGCGGTGCCTTCGAGGCGATGGAAGGCACCGCGCGGGATCGCAATGTGGTGGTTGAATTCGCCGATCGCGCCACCGCGACCGCGTGCTATCGCAGCCCGGAATATGAATCGGCGAAAGCGATCCGGCAGAAATACGCCGACGCCGACTTCATCATTATCGACGGCGCATGATCGGTCGTCAGCGCCCCAGCGCGGTCGCGGTCGCCACTCTGTCAAAACGCTCCAGCGAGAGAATGGCGTCGGCGAATTTTTCGGCGCCGCCATTCAGCACCGGGCGCGCCAGTTGCAGGAATTTCTGCGCCATCGCCTGGGCGTCGGGGAACGAGGACGGCTCGCCGGACGGATCGGCATAGATCCGCTCGTGCAGGCTGTCGTCGGTGGTGGTGATGCTGACGCGGGCGCCGAACGGATGGCGTTTTCCCTCCAGGCGCTCGTCCTGCACCACGTCGAAACGATCGGCCAGGGTGTTGATCGCGCTGTCGCCGAGTTTTGCATAGTCGTCCCAGCCAAAGCTGCCCTGCTCCAGCGCCAGCGCGCCGGTGAAGAACATCGAGAACTGCCCGCCGACGATCGAGGACGGGTGCCGCTTGGTGGCGGCGTCGCCGGTCAGGGTGATGCCGTTGCGGTGCAGGCCGATCTCGACCCGCTTGACCTGGTCCGGCGTCAGATTGTGCTCGCGGCGCATCGCGATCAGCGCATCCAGCGCGGCATGGGTATAGCGGCAGCTCGGATAGGGTTTGACGCCGATCTTCATGGTCTCGTAGACGGAGCCGAGGCCGGCCACGGCCATCTCCGGATGCGCGTTGTCGCTGTAGCCGACCAGCAGGCCATGCTTGCCCTCGACCGATTCCGTGGCGCCGAGAAAATCATTGCGCGCGAGTGTGGCGGCGATCACGCCGTTCATCGCGGAGGCGCCGACCTGGTAGCGCTTGTTCCAGGCGCCGTTGACGAGAAATTGCAGCGAGCCGGCGGCCTGGCTGCCGGACACGCCAAACGCCGAGATCAACTGTTCCTGCGACAGGCCGAACAGCTTGCCGGCCGCGGCCGCGGCGCCAAACGTGCCCGCGGTGGCGGTGGGGTGGAAGCCGCGGGCGTAATGCGAGGTCGGATCCAGCGCATTGCCGAGCCGGCAGCACACTTCGTAGCCGGCGACGATGGCGGTCAGCACCTGCTTGCCGGAAGCGCCGACCATCTCGCCGACGGCGAAGGCCGCGGGCACCACCGGGGCGCTGGGATGCAGCGAGGAATCGGCATGGGTATCGTCGAAATCGAGCGAATGGCCGAGCGCGCCATTTAGCAGCGCGGCAATCGCCGGTGTCCAGGTCCGGCTGTCGCCGAATACCGTGGCTTCGCCGGCGCCGTCGAGCGACAGCGCCTCCAGCATTTTCAGCAGCGCGGGGGTGGATTCGGAGTCGCGGCGCGCTCGGATGGTGCTGCCGAGGTAGTCCAGCGTCAGCACCTTGGCGCGCTCCAGCACCTCTTGCGGAATGTCGTCGAATTGCAGATTCACGACATAGGCGGCAAGCGTTGCAGTTTCGTCAGCCATTGTGTTTCCTCACTTTTGTAGAAACAGCGTAAGCGGGCTGAATCGGCGTTTCAAGCGGCAGGGCGACGCGGGCAGCAGCCATGCCGAAGCGCCTCCCGGGACTGATCTGGACAGGGGCGAATGAGAGCATTGCTGAAGCGGCTGGCCTTGATGGTCTGGTCCCGCAAGGTCGAACTCGGGCTCGGCGTGCGCGTCACCGTGGCAGCGATGAGCGCGCTGGCGACAGCGACGGCGCTCGGTCTCAAGCTGCCGCTATGGGCGGTGCTGACCTCGATCATCGTCACCCAGATGAGCGTTGGCCGATCGCTCAAGGCCACGCGGGACTACCTGGTCGGCACCATTGGCGGCGCCATCTATGGCGGCGCGGTCGCGATCCTGATCCCGCATTCCGGCGAAGGCGCGCTGCTGGCGGTGCTGGTGCTGGCGGGGGCGCCCCTGGCCTTCATCGCCGCGATCAATCCCAGCCTCAATGTCGCGACGGTGACCGCGATCATCGTGCTGCTGCTGCCGCTGATGAATCACGGTACGCCGCTGGAGTCGGCCATCGACCGGGTGCTCGAAGTGACGGTCGGCGCGGTGATCGGGCTGCTGGTGTCGTTCCTGGTGCTGCCGTCGCGCGCCCACAGCCAGATTCGCGCCAGCGCGGCGAATGCGCTCGACCTGATCGCGGCGGCGCTCGGCGAATTGCTGGCGGCGCTGACCCGCGGCCGGGACAACGACGCGCTGCATAAATTGCAGGACGGCATCGGCGCGGCGTTGGTCAACCTCAATGGCCTCGGCGCGGAAGCCGAGCGCGAGCGCGCCGCCCATCTGTCGAACGGGCCGGACACCGGGCCGCTGCTGCGCACGGTGCTGCGGCTGCGCCATGATCTGGTGATCATCGGACGCGCCACCGTGGTGCCGCTGCCGTCGGAATTGCAGAAGCGGCTGGCCGGGCCGTTGGCGCGGGTCAGCGAGGCGATGGCGGCCTATCTGCGCGCGATGGCCGTCGCGCTGCGGGGCGGCGCCGGCGCGCCGGCGATCTGGCCGCTGCAGGTGGCGTTGCAGGCCTATGCCGGTGAGGTTGCCGCGCTGCGCCGCGCTGGCCTGACCCGCGGCCTGCCGGGTGATGTTGCCGAGCGCTTCTTCGCGCTGGGTTTTTCGCTGGAGCAGATGCGGCTGAATTTGAAGGATCTGGAACGCTGCGTCTCGGAATGGGCGGATGCCGCACCGGTGGTGAAGGGCGAGAAGCCCGACGCACCGGAGCCATCGGAAAACTAGGTCCGCGCCTTCAGCGTCTCGAGCGCATGCAGGCGCAGCCGTTCCGGATCGCGCTCGCCGCGTGAGGCGGCGTCGAGAATGCTGGTCGAGAGCGTCTTCAACGCTTCCGACGGAATCTGCAGCGGCAATTCGTCAAGGCAGCGATCCAGCGCCACCGACATGGCGGTCACCGTTTCCGGGCCGAACGAATGGCCGCCTTCGTCGTGGGCACGCGCCATCGAACCGGCCGGCGCGGGCTGCCGTTGGCGCTGGCCGAGACGGGCGGCCTCCGACAGCACGCGTA
This sequence comes from Tardiphaga sp., assembly GCA_014377915.1. Next base: position 4,826 of record JACMOT010000312.1, on the reverse strand, counting down.
GATAGATCAGGGCCTCTTCGCCCAGCGCGTCCTCGTCGGTCTTGCCGGATTTGGCCAATGAGACAATGCGCAAGGCGAGGCGGCGGCGATTTTCATCGGTATCGGCGGCCTCGCCCTCGCGCGCGATGAAAGGCTGCCAGGCGGCATCGAAGGCGCGCGCGAGGGCGGCCCGGGATTCGTCGCTCGATGGATTCAGTTCGGAAAAGCTCATGCCCGCTAACGGGCCGGGGCCGTCCGGGTTCCCGCGACGCTGTCAGCCGGCGACCTGGCGCAGCATGGTGCGCGCGACCAGGCGATGAAACGGCGTGATGACGGCAAGATAGGTTCGTCCCAACAGGTTGTGCGTCAGCACCACCGTCGTCGTGGTAACGCGGGTACCGGCATCATCCGCGGCGACATCGACCACCACCCGGAAATCGAGGTGGTTGTCGTTGAAGCCGGCGATCAGCCGCCGCGGCGTCGCGCTGATCACTGGAAACATGCCGATTCGGTCGACCGGTGCCTGCCGCGCCGCGGTCGATTTCGTCAGCCCGAACGGCGCCACGATGAGGTCGCGCAGCCTCATCAGCAGCCGGACCCAGCGCGGCGAACGGCCGAACATGCGCTCGGCGGCGGCGCGGGCACCGAGCGCGGTATCAGGCACAGTGATGCTGAAAGCATCGATGAATTGCGCGCCGGCGAGCACGCTGTTGGCGTCGATCGTCGGCTGGATCATGGATACGGTCATGCAACCCTCCCGCGGCGTTATTCGATCATTTTATACCATTATGCCGTAAGCCGCCCGCGCTTTCCGGGCTTCGCGGGCATGGGCGCCGTGTTTATCAAGCGCGACGAATCACCGATAAGGGGCGCGCGATCACGGCGCGAGGAGATGTCACGGGTGCGATTCAGGGTCATCGATATCGAAACCACCGGCCTGATGCCGCCCGCGGAAGTCATCGAGATCGGCTGCGTCGACGTGGTGGTCGAGGATGGCGTGACCCGGATTGAGGCGCCGCGCGCGCAACTGTTCCGGCCGCTGCACGGCATTTCGCCGGAGACGATGGCCGTGCATCACATCACCGAACAGGACTTTTCCGACGCCACGCCGGCCTGCACCGACGAATTGCTGCTGGCCGTGATCACCGAAGACGCGGCGCCGGACGTGCTGGTGGCGCATAATTGCGAGTTCGAGCGGCGCTTCATTTCTGATGCCGCCTGCGGCCACTTGCCCTGGCTCTGCACCCACAAGGTGGCGCTGCGGGTATGGCCGGAGGCGCCACGTCATTCCAACCAGGTGCTGCGCTACTGGCGCGGGCTGGTGCTCGACGCCGCGCTCGCCATGCCGCCGCACCGCGCCGGCCCGGATGCCTGGGTTACCGCGCATCTGCTCGCCGACATGCTGCAGAGCGCGTCTACCGAGGAAATGGTGGAATGGACCACCAAGCCGGGCAAGCTGCCGACCATGACCTTCGGCAAGCACAAGGGCAGCAAGTGGCCGGACGTGCCGACCGACTATCTGCAATGGATGACGCGGCAGAAGGACATGAATTCCGACGCGCTGTTCTCCGCCAATGAAGAAATCGCCCGCCGCAGCATGATCTGATCGCCGCGTATTCCGACGATTGCTCCGCCGCGGCCATCGCCAGGCGGGGCCTTCCCTTTGCGTCGCTTCGTCATCATATGTTCGGTATTCGAACCAAGGAGTATTCTGTGGTTAAAGCCGTCTGGAATGGAACGACCATCGCCGAGTCCAATCGCACCGCAATGGTCGAGGGCAATCATTATTTTCCGCTGGAAGATGTCCATCAGGAGTTTCTGACCGCCAGCACGCACAAGACGACCTGCCCCTGGAAGGGCACCGCCGGCTATTACAGCCTGAGCGTCGACGGTGAACAGAATCGGGACGCGGCGTGGTTCTATGCCGAGCCGAAGCCGGCGGCCAAGGAGATTGCCGGCAAGGTGGCGTTCTGGAAGGGCGTCAAGATCGAGGCCTGATGCGCGGTTCGCCGCGCGCCGCGGCCGTCAGATTGCCGGCGCGGCGAGCCGGGCGGCGATTTCCTCGCGCGCGTGCCGGATCAGCGCCTGGGTCAGGCGCTGCTGCATGCGTCCGGCGGGCACGATGGCGGATACCGTGATCTGGGTGTGCGGCTTGAACGGGACCGTCGTGAGGCGGCCGTAGCGCTTCGACGACGCCGTCAGTTGGTCCATGATGGTCACGCCCAGACCTTCTTCGACGAAATAGCCGGCAACGTTCATGAAGCGCACGTCGATCGCAGGCGCATAGTCGACGGCGCTGCGTCGGAACGCTTCGCGCACCAGATGGCTGATCCGGCTGCTGTTGCCGGCATTGATCAGTGGCGTGTCGCGCAGATCGGTCGGGGTGACGAAGCTCAGTTGCGCCAGCGGACTGTCCGCGTGACAGGCACAGACCATGTCGAGCTGCGCCAGCGGCAGGTAAGTCAGCGTGTGGCGCGGATGCGGCTCCATCGCGAAGCCGACGTCGACGATGCCGACCTCGACATATTCCAGCAGGCTGTCGAGCCGCACCGTCTCCAGCGAAATCTCGACGCCCGCATGATCCCGGCTGAACCGGGCTACCACCTGCGGCAATAGCGATTCCGACAATTCGGAGGTGGCGACGATCCGCATCCGGCCCTTGCGGCCGGTGCGCAGATGCGCCGCGGTCTGGCTGATCAGATCCTGCATCAGGAATAGCGGCTCGGCCTCCTTGAGCAGGATCTGCGCTTCCTGGGTCGGGACCAGCCGCTTGTTGACGCGATCGAACAGCAGGAAACCCAGCGCCGACTCGGCGTTCTTGATGGCGTTGCTGATGGCCGGCTGCGACATGCCGAGATCCCGCGCCGCCCCGACCGTCGATCGCGCCCGCATGACGGCGCGCAGGATTTCGAGCTGTCGGAGATTCATGAGCTTGATCCTGCCATCTGCCGAAAACGCCGTGGTCGCCCGCAGATGATAGATTTTGGTTATCAACTTGTCCTTCAAAATAATTGAACCGGATATTGCTCGCCGGGATACCGCCGCTAGTTTGATCAAACGTCGTGCCAATCGAAAGTCTGCCTAGAAGGCGGGCATGGCTGCGGCCATGGACGGTGTCTCGATGGACCTGCTGCGCGGCGTCAAAATCCTGAGCTTCAACCATTATCTCGCCGGACCGCTGGCGGCGCAGACGCTGGGCGATCTCGGCGCCGACGTGATTGCCATCGAGTCGATCGAAGGCGCGTTCCAGCGCAACTGGGCCGTCGCCGACCAGTTTGTCGCCGGGCAAAGCGTCAACCACCTCGGCACCGGGCGCAACAAGCGCAGCCTGGCCGTCGACCTCAAGCATCCGGACGGCGTCGCCGCGGTGAAGCGGCTCGCCGCGACCGCCGATGTGGTGATGGAAAATTTTCGCCCGGGCACGATGGCCAAACTCGGCCTCGGCTACGAGGACCTCAAGGCGATCAATCCCGGCCTGATCTATGCGGTGGCCACCGGCTTCGGCACCAGCGGCCCCTACAGGGATCGGCCGGGACAGGACCTGCTGCTGCAGGCGATGTCCGGCCTGGCGATGCGCACCGGCCGCGCCGACGGCCCGCCGACCGCAGTCGGCGCCGTGATCGTCGACCAGCATGCCGCGTCGCTGTATGCGATGGCCATTCTCGCCGCCCTGTTTGCCAAGGCCAGGACCGGCGAGGGCCGGCTGGTGGAAGTCAATCTGCTGGAGGCGGCGATCGACCTGCAGACCGAACCCTTCCCCGCCTGGCTGAACGGCGCGCCGTCGCCGACGTCGCGCGCGCCGGCGGGCATCGCCACCTGGTGCAGCGCCGGCCCCTACGGCGTTCACGCCACGGCCGATGGTCACATCGCGATCTCGATGGCATCGCCGAGCGCGCTGGCCGCCGCCATGAAGATCGTCGAACTCGAGGCGTTTGGCGACAACGAAAGCTTTTCGCGGCGCGAGGACATTACAAAACTCGTCACCGAGCGGCTGCGCCAGCACACCACCGCGGAATGGCTGCCGATGCTGGAAGCCGGCCGCATCTGGCACGCGCCGGTGCAGGATTACGCGGATGTGCAGGCCGATCCGCAGATCCAGCATCTCGGCACGTTCAGGACCGTCGACAGCGCCCAGGGCGCGCCGGTGACCTTGGTCATGCATCCCGCCCGCTACAATGGCGAGTCCGTCGAGATCCGGCTGATGCCGCAGCAACTGGGCGCGCAGACCCGCGAAGTGCTGGCCGAGGCCGGATATGACGCCGCCGAAATCGAGGCGCTGATCGCCGCCAAGGCCGTCGGCGCGCTGCGATGACCGCCTCCGCTGCGATCAGCCCGCGAACTGGAAAAGATGCATGATCGATTTTTCACTGCCCGATGACACCCGCCTGCTGGTCGATACCGTCCGCCGCTTCGTCGAGACCGAAGTGCAGCCGCTGGAGGAACAGGTGGAGCGGCTGGCGACGGTGCCGCCGGAAGCGTTGCGCGTCACCAAGGCGAAGGCACAGTCGCTCGGTCTGTATGCGATGAACATGCCGTCCGAGGTCGGCGGCGGCGGACTGTCCTGCGTCGAGCACTGCCTGGTCGAGGAAGAGCTGGGCAAGACCTCGGACGCCCTGATCCGTCGGGTGTTCGGACAGGTCTATCCGATGCTGATGGCCTGCAAGGGCGATCAGATCGAAAACTATCTGCTGCCGACGGTAAAGGGCGACAAGATCTGCGCCATGGCGATCACCGAGCCCGGGGCCGGCTCCGACGCGGCCTCGATCAGCACGACGGCGCAGCGTGACGGCGACGAATGGGTGCTCAACGGCACCAAACATTACATCAGCGATGGTGACATCGCCGAC
>JACMOT010000311.1 GCA_014377915.1 Tardiphaga sp. | reverse complement strand
CTGGTACCCCCGGATTCCCGCGCCGCTTCCTCCCAGGAAAGAAAGGGCTCTTGCCCGGGCCGGGGCCCAATGCGCCTCCGCGGGAGGCGCCATGCGCCGCGGAGCCGGACCGCCAAAAGCTCCGGCGCCTGGTCCGGTCCCGGCTCCGCGGAGCGGCATGACGGCGATGCAAGGGCATCGCCTGAGAATGCCGCACCGCGTCCGGGACACGAGCCCGATCTTTCATCCGTCAGGGTCGACCAAAAGGCCGGTGCTTAACTCGCAATGACGACGGTGAGGCCGGTGCAGAAACGCAAAACGCCGGCGTGGATTTCTCCGCGCCGGCGTTTTGTTACTTCATCAGATCACGCCGCGTTGAAGCCGGCGATCGCCTTGACTTCGAGGAAATCCTCGAGGCCGTACTTGCCCCATTCGCGGCCGTTGCCGGATTGCTTGTAGCCGCCGAACGGCGCGGTGCGGTCGTTGGGCGCGCCCTGCAGGTTGATGTTGCCGGCGCGGATCTTGCGGCCGACTTTTCGCGCGGCTTCGATCGAGGAGCCGGAGACGTAACCCGCCAGGCCATAGGGCGTGTCATTGGCGATCCTGACCGCCTCGGACTCGTCCTTGGCGCCCATGATCACCAGCACCGGCCCGAAGATCTCTTCGCGGGCGATGGTCATGTTCTCGGTCACGTCAGCGAAAATCGTCGGGCGGACGTAAAAGCCCTTGTTGACGCCTTCCGGCAGGCCGGGACCACCAGCGACCAGCGTGGCGCCTTCCTCGATGCCCTTCTGGATCAGACCCTGGATCTTGTCCCACTGGCCGCGATTGACCACGGGACCGATCACGGTGCCGTCGGCACGGGGATCACCGGCCCTGGTCTTCTCGGCCTGCGCCTTGGCGATCGCCGCGATCTCGTTCATTTTCGCCTGCGGCACGATCATGCGGCTCGGCGCATTGCACGACTGGCCGGAATTGTTGAACATGTGCGCGACGCCGCCGGTGACGGCCTTGACGAAGTCCGCGCCTTCCAGGATCACGTTCGGCGACTTGCCGCCGAGTTCCTGGCTGACGCGCTTGACGGTGGTGGCGGCGCGCTTCGCGACGTCGATGCCGGCGCGGGTCGAGCCGGTGAACGAGATCATATCGATGTCGGGATGTTCGCTCATGGCGATACCGACATCGGTGCCGAGGCCGTTGATGACGTTGAACACGCCCGCCGGCACGCCGGCTTCATGCAGGATCTCGGCGAAGATCAGCGCCGACGACGGCGTGTATTCCGACGGCTTCAGGATCATGGTGCAGCCGGCGGCCAGCGCCGGGGCCACCTTGCAGGCGATCTGGTTCAGCGGCCAGTTCCACGGCGTGATCATGCCGACAACGCCGATCGCCTCGCGGGTGATCATGGCATCATTATGCGGCTCGTCGAACTTGTAGTTCTTCAGCACGTCGAGCGTGGCGATCAGATGGCCGAGACCGGCGCCGGCCTGCAGCTTCTCCGCCATCGGCAGCGGCGCGCCCATCTCGTCGGACACCGACGCACCAATGTCCTTGATGCGGGTCTTGTAGACCGCGATGATTTTTTCGAGCAGCGCGACGCGCTCCTCGCGCGAAGTGACCGAGAAGGTTTCGAAAGCCCGACGCGCGGCGATCACCGCCTTGTCGACGTCAGCCTTGGAGCCGAGCGCAACGTCATACATCGCTTCTTCGGTGGCCGGATTCACGACCGGAGTCGATTTCTTGACGGCGGGATCGACCCAGGCGCCATCAATGTAGAACTGCATGCGGTTGACCATTGGTAACCTCTTTGATTTCGGAAGCTTCAGTCAGGTTGATCTGGGAAGGCACAGGACATTCGGCAAGCACCCTTGCGTCACTTCCCATACACTGGAGGCCCGCCATACGCGGGGCGCCGCGCGATGGCGACGCGGCATATAAAAGCAGCGCCGCGGCGGGAGCAAGGCTCTGCCGTCAATTTGCGCTAATTCCAGACGTGTTTGCCCCGTAAGACGACTACACCGCCATTTTGCGGTGCAGCACAGGGGCGCCGACCGTGAGACCTTCAGCCGCATCGATAATCGCGTTGGCGTCGATGCCATGATGGCGATAGAGGTCCTGAATCGTCCCGGTCTGGCCGAAATGCTCGACGCCCAGCGCCTCCATGCGGTGGCCGCAGACGCTGCCGATCCAGCCCAGAGTGGCCGGATGGCCGTCGAGCACGGTGACGATGCCGCAATCGCGTGGCAGCGCCTGCAGCAATTTCTCGATATGGCAGAGATGCCGCGGGTTGCGCCGGTCGCGCCGGATTTTCCGCGCGGCGGTCCAACCGGCATGCAGCCGATCGGCCGAGGTGATCGCCAGCAGGCCGATGTCACGGTGGCTGTCGCCGAGCAGGCCGGTAGCCTCGATCGCCTCCGGCGCCAGCGCGCCGGTATAGGCGATCACCAGGTCGCAATTGGCGCCCGGCTGACGCAACCAGTAGGCGCCGTCGGTGATTCCCTGCTCAAGCTCCGGCGTCATCATCCGCCGCGGCTGCTCGATGCTGCGGGTCGACAACCGCAGATAGACCGAGCCGCCGGCGCGCATGCCGGCCTCGTCGCCCTGCGCGCTCGATTCGCGCTGCATATGCGCGAAGCCCCAGCGCATCATCACCGCGAGTTCATCGACGAAGGCCGGCTCGAATGCGGCCAGGCCATCCTGGGCGATGCCAATCAGCGGCGTGGCGATCGACTGGTGCGCGCCCCCCTCCGGCGCCAGCGTGATGCCCGACGGCGTCGCCACCACCATGAAGCGGGCGTCCTGATAACAGGCATAATTGAGCTGATCGAGCGCGCGGCTGATAAAGGGATCGTACAATGTCGCGATCGGCAGCAGCCGTACGCCGTTGATCGACGACGACAGGCCCAGCGCCGACATCAGCAGGAACAAATTGCTCTCGGCAATGCCGAGCTCGATGTGCTGACCCTTCGGTGAAAAATCCCAGTTGAAGGTCGACGGAATCTTTTCGCTGCGAAAGTGATCGGCCTTTTCGGCGCGCGCGAACAGGCCGCGGCGATTGACCCAGGCGCCGAGATTGGTGGAGACGGTGACGTCGGGCGACGCGGTGACGATGCGTGACGCCAGTTCGCTGTCGCCGCGCGCCAGTTCGTTCAGCACCAGGCCAAAGCCCTGCTGCGTCGACATCGCCGGCGCCGGCTTGAAGGCGAGGTGCGCGGGCACCTCGATGACCGGCGCGCTCAGTCGCCGCTGACCCTGCTGGATGAACGGCACCGCGGCGAGGAATGCATCGAGTTCGGCCGCGTCCTGCGTCATGCCCTCATATTTGTCCCATTCATGGCCCGGCCGGATGTGCTGGTTCTCGCGCCACTTCTCCATCTGGGTCGGCGTCATCAGCCCGGCATGATTATCCTTGTGGCCCTGGAACGGCAGGCCGACGCCCTTGATGGTGTAGGCGATGAAGCACACCGGGCGATCATGGTCGATCGCCTCGAACGCCTCGACCATGCTGGCCATGTCGTGGCCGCCGAGATTGGACATCAACGCCAGCAACTCGTCATCGCTGCGCGCCTCGATCAACCGCGACAGCGCGCCCTGATCCCCGATCTCGTCAAGGATGCGCTTGCGAAACGCCGCGCCGCCCTGAAAACATAGCGCCGCGTACATCTGGTTCGGACAATTATCGATCCAGTCCTTCAGCGCGACGCCGCCCGGCTCGGCAAAGGCGGCCTGCATCAGCCGGCCATATTTCACGATCACCACGTCCCAGCCGAAATTGCGGAACATGGATTCGAATTTTTCCCACAGCCCTTCGCGGACCACGGCATCAAGGCTCTGCCGATTGTAGTCGACAATCCACCAGGTATTGCGAAGACCGTGTTTCCAGCCCTCCAGCAGCGCCTCGAAAATATTGCCCTCATCCATCTCGGCATCGCCGACCAGCGAGATCATGCGGCCCTCGGGCCGGTGCTTCATCCAGCCATGGGCGCTGACATAGTCCTGCACCAAAGAGGAGAACAGCGTCTGCGCCACGCCGAGCCCGACCGAGCCGGTGGAGAAATCGACGTCGTCGATGTCCTTGGTGCGCGACGGATAGGATTGCGCGCCCTTGAAGCCGCGAAAATTTTCCAGCTTTTCCCGGGTCTGCTGGCCGAACAGATACTGGATGGCATGAAACACCGGCGAGGCGTGCGGCTTCACCGCGACGCGGTCTTCCGGCTTCAGCACCGAGAAATACAACGCCGACATGATCGTCGCCAGCGACGCCGACGACGCCTGATGGCCTCCGACCTTGAGGCCATCCGTGCTGGGGCGCAAATGATTGGCATTGTGAATCGTCCAGGACGACAGCCACAGCACCTTTCGCGCCAACGCGGTCAGGGTCTGCAGGCGGTGGGACTCGATCGGCATTTCGCCCTCGCTGGTTCGGCTTGTTGATTGACGGCATTCTAACCGCGCTGACCTGCAAAACTTACCAATTTAGCACGACATGGCTGGCCATCCTGGGATAAACTGTCTGTCAGACCCTCAATTTACCGGATTTATTCCAATGCCTTCGCTTGACGCCATCGACCGAAAAATCCTCGGCGTGCTGCAGATGGACAGTCGCATCACCATGCAGGAGCTCGCCGAGAAGGTCGGATTGTCGATTTCGCCGTGCCACCGCCGCGTCAAATTGCTGGAGCAGCGCGGCATCATCACGCGCTACATGGCGCTGGTCGACCAGAAGGCCGTCGGCCTGCCGGTCAGCGTGTTCATCTCGATCAAGCTGGTCCGGCAGAAAGAAGAGGACCTCACCCGCTTCGCCAAGTCGATCTCGAAGTGGGAAGAAGTACTGGAATGCTATCTGATGACCGGCAATCGCGACTACCTGCTGCGCGTCGTCGCCGCCGACCTGTCATCCTATGAGGCGTTTCTGAAAAACAAGCTGACCCGGCTCGACGGCATCGCCTCGATCGAATCCAGCTTCGCACTAAGTCAGGTAAAGTACACGATCGCATTGCCGGTCTGAAGGCCAATCACGGCCCTCGGATAGACTAGCCGGCCCGCTTCACCTCGAAATACTCACGACCACCGCTGACCAGGCTGCGGTAATGCGCGATCGGTTGCGGGCGGCCGATCAAATAGCCCTGAACCTCGGCGCAGCCCTCGGCGGTGAGAAATGCCAGTTGGGCCTCGGTCTCGACGCCTTCCGCGATCATCGGCAGGCCAAGCGAATGGCCGAGCCCGAGAATGGCATGGATGATGGCCGCCGATTGCGGATTGTCTTCCAGGCTGGCGATGAAGGTCTGGTCGATCTTGATCTTGTCGAACGGAAACGACTGCAGATAGCTCAGGCTGGAATAGCCGGTGCCGAAATCATCCATCGCGACGCGTACCCCGAGGGCCTTGATCTGGCGCAGGATCGCGATGGCACGGGCGAAATCGTCGATCAATATGCCTTCGGTGATCTCGATCTCCAGGCGGGCCGGGCTCAGGCCGGTCTCCGACAGCACCGCGGCCAGTAGAGCTGGCACGTCGCTGCGCTGGAAGTCGACCGGCGACAGGTTGATCGCGATCGCCAGTTGGTTCGGCCAGCTTGCCGCCTCACGACAGGCCGCGCGCAGCACCCATTCGTCGATGGTGCTGATCAGCCCGGTCTCCTCCGCCAGCGGAATAAAGACGCCGGGCGAAACCATACCGTGCAGCGGATGATGCCAGCGGATCAGCACTTCGAAACCGACGACGACGCCATTGGCGGTGGACTGTGGCTGGTAGTATAATTCAAACTGCTTGTTCTCGATCGCCACAACAAGATCGCGCTGCATCAAACGCTTCTCGCGGATCTGCCGGTCCATCGCGGCTTCGAAAAAGCGGATGGTACCGCGGTCCTCGGCCTTGGCGCGGTGCAACGCCAGATCGGCATGGGAAACCAGCGTCTCGACATCGGCGCCATCCTGCGGATAGACGCTGATGCCAATGGTACAACGGACCTGAACCGTCTCGCGTCCGATCTGCAGCACGTTATCGAGCACCGCTGACAACCTGACGCTGAGATCCTCCGCGGTCTGCAACTCCGGTCCCAGCAGCGATACGATCGAAAACTCGTCGCCGCCCTGCCGCGCCAGAAAGGCGCCGTGGCAGGCCACCTTGATGCGCTTCGCCAACTCGGTGAGCACGGCGTCGCCAACCACCTGGCCGTAGACATCGTTGATTTCCTTGAAGCTGTCGATATCGGCGCGAACGACTGCGAACGAGCCCTGCCCCGCGGCGGCCTGTTCGAAGATCCGCGTCAAATGTTCGTTGAAGGCGAAGCGGTTCGGCAGATCGGTCATCGCGTCGTAGCGCGCCAGATGAACGATGCGCGCATCGCGCAGCTTCTGCTCGGTGATGTCACCATGGGTCGCCAGCCAGCCGCCATTATTGGTCGGCCGGAATTGTACATTGATAATTCGTCCGTCCGGCAATTCCGCCGTGTAGGTCGCCGGCTTGCGGTTGGCGACGGCCTCGCGAAGCATGGCTTCGTAGAGATCCGGTTCAACAAAGGCCGTGCCGGCTGCCTTGCGTAACGCCAGCACCTGCTCAAACGTCGCGCCGACGAACATGCGCGCCGGCGCAATTCGGTACATCCGAAGATAGCTGTCATTCCATAGCTCGACCCGGCCCTCGACATCATACATGCACAGTCCCTGGGCCATGCTGTTCAGCGCGGCGTCAAGCTGCATGCCGCGCAGGCCGATGCCACGTTTAGTTTGGCGGTCGGACATGGCGCCGATCAGCCCGGCAAGCACCACCGCCGCCGTGAAGGCGGCGATAACGGCGGAAAGCGCCACCGGTGACGGCAGGTCCTTGTCATCGACGACGTTCGCCTGGCGCAGCAGATCGACCGCGCCCATGCCGGTTAGATGATGCAGACTCACCGCCAGCGTCAGCAACATCGCTGCCAGCAACAGCCGCATCGGACTATAGCTGTGCTGGGCCATCACCATCGCTGCTGCGCCGAGCAGAATGCTCAGCAGGATCGACGCAATGACCAGATCCGGGATCCAGACAATGACCGCGGGAATGCGTAGCGAGGCCATGCCCATATAATGCATGCAGGCGATGCCAGCCCCGACCATCGCGCCTCCGGTCAGCCCTCCCTGCCGCCCTCCCTTGAACAGGGCGATGGCGAAGCCGGCCGTTGTCATCACCGTCGCGGCAACCAGCGAGCAGGCCGTAATCAGCAGATCATAGCGAATGTCGAAGCCCGGCAAGTAAGCGAGCATGGCGATGAAGTGCGTGGCCCACACGCCGCAGCCGGTCAGCACACCGGTAAGCATCAACCAGACGAGCCGCGAACGGCCATCGGCGGCACGGGCACGCCCGAACATATTGACGGCGGCGAGACTGGTGAGGAAGCAGACGCCAACCGCCAACAGCACCAGTCGCCAGTCGTGCTCCGTTTCGAGACAATTCCAAACTCTGAGCATGACCATACCAGCGCGGTTCGCGCGTTTCAAATATACCGCACGCCGCGTTCGCAAGGTCACAACGTCGCATCAAGCCCGGTGCATGCCGCGCGTTATTTTTATACCCCGATAAATCATCAGCGATTTAGGATTTTTTACCTCATTCCCCCGCATTGAGGGAGAGAGGGGTGGCTTGGCGCAGTTCCACCATGACCTCATCAAACGCTGGGATAGGGCTCGGCAGGTATCAGCACTTGCGCCCGCCGGACGCGTTCGCGGTGGGCCGTATAGAGCCCGCTGGCAATGATGATGGCGGCGCCGCCATAGGTGAATGCATCCGGCACTTCGCCGAAAACAAAGAAACCCAGCAGCGCAACCCATACCAACTGGACGTAGGAGAACGGCGCCAGCACCGACGCGTCGGCGTAGCGAAACGCCATCACCACGATCCAGTGCCCGGTAGTCGAGGAAACGCCGATCGCCACCCCGAGTGCGATCTGTTGCCAGTTCGGCGGCACCCAGTAGAAAGGTACCAGCACGCTCATGATGAGAAAGCCGACGATGGCGGAGTAGGCCATCGTGGTAATCGCGCGATCGCCCCCCGTGATCTTGCGCGTCAGAACCAGGGCCACGGCCCAGCCGAGCGCCGACAGGATCGGATAGATCGCGGCGGGGTCGAAGGCCGACGTCCCCGGCCGTACAACGACCAGCACGCCGACCAGGCCGGCGATGGTCGCGATCCAGCGCCGGATGCCGACCTTCTCGGCGAGAAACATGATCGATAGCCCGGTGACGAACACCGGCGCAATGAAAGCGGTCGCAGCCGCCTCGGCGATCGGGAGATAGCCAAGCCCGATGATGAAGAAGATCGACGAACCCAGCAGCGCCAGGCCACGAAACACCTGCAGCAGCGGGCGGGTCGAGCGCATCGCCTTGCCCGAGGACGGCGCCAGCACCATCGGCAACAGGATCAGCACGAACACGAAGAACCTCAGCCAGGCGATTTCGGCCGCCGGCAAGCTACGCGCGAGATACTTCGCCATGGCATCGGAGGACGCCAGAAACACCGTCGAGCCGATGATCAGCAGAATGCCCAGCAACGGCTTGTCGGTATGTCGATGCGCCAGCGCGGGAACAGCAAGCTTCGGCGGCGGCACATGGCTTGTCACTTCGGAACCGATCGTGTGGCTGGCAACGACGCTCACCGCGCACCACGGGAGCCGAATCGAATGCGAGATCACAAAACGATGATCGCGCAAGGACGACAAGTCCCGATATCGGGATTCGGATATGCGCCTTGCCTGAACCGGGATTCGAAACACGGCCCCGGAGTTGCAGTGCAGCGCAGCAATGCCCCCGGTTCGACTTCGGTCGCTACAGCATCGGCAGGCTTGCGGGCTCGCGTCCGCGCGGAAATGCCCGGTCGATCCCGGCAATGTCGTCGGGACTGAGAAGGAGCGTGCCGGCTGCGGCATTGTCGGCGGCGTGCGCCTCCGAGGAAGCCTTGGGAATTGCGAGGACCGAGGGGCGTTGCGTCAGGAAGGCCAGCGCGACCTGGCGCGGCGTAGCCTGATGCGCCTCGGCGATCTCCTGCAGCACCCGTCCGCCGGGGGCGCGCGGGGCCGGAAAATCATTATGGCCGAATGGCGAATACGCCACCACCGCGACGTTGTGCTGCTCGCACCAAGGAATAACCCGGTGTTCGACCGCCCGCTCCTGCAAATGGTACAGCACCTGATTGCAAGCGATGGTTCCCTTGCCCGCGACCACGATTAATTCGGCAAGGTCGCCGGCATCGAAATTACTGACGCCCCACGAGCGGATCTTGCCCGCGCTTTTCAGGTCCTCGAGCGCGGCGACGGTCTGCGCCAGCGGAGTCTGGCCGCGCCAGTGCAGCAGATAGCAATCGAGCCGGTCGGTCCGCAGCCGCTTCAGCGAGCGCTCGCACGCCACGACGGTGCCGCGCCGCGAGGCGTTGCCCGGCAGCACTTTGGACACCAGGAACACCTCGTCGCGCCGCCCAGCGATCGCCTCGGCCACCACCGGCTCGGCGTCGCCGTACATTCCCGCGGTATCGATGTGGGTCATGCCGAGATCGAGACCGTGGCGCAGCGCGGCGACGGCTTTGCCGCGGTCACCATGGTCGATGTACCAGGTGCCCTGCCCGATCACGGACACGCTGGCGCCTGTTGCGCCGAATGTGTGCTGCCGCACGCTTGTCTCCTCCGCGCCGCGGAACGCAGCGCGAAGCTGGACTCTAGCGCATCGAGACCGCGATGTCGCGATAAGGAGAAGGCCGCCGAATCGTCATTCCGGAGCGCGAGCGCGCCAGCGAGAGCGAACCCGGAATGACCGTTTGGGGCGGGACGACGGCGGAGGGGTCAGTGGCTGATCATCCATGGCCGTGCGGTCGGAAAGCTCCTGGCACCGGATCGCGTCTGCTTCACCAACCGCGACGGCTTCTTGCCCGAGCAGCAACCGCAGCCGGCACCATGCGCGGCCTTGTATTCCGCGGAACTTTTCGGCGCGTGGCGGCTGCGTTCGTTGGTGGCATGGGCCTTGCGCTTGTCGGAGGGCATGCAGAAAAACGCCGGCGCCGTCAAAATGACGCGCGGCGCCTCGACGTCGCACTTCGGGCAGTCGTGCGGCGCGTCGCATTCCGCCATCGGCCGCATCTCGGTAAACGGACCGCAATCGTTGCAGAGATATTCATAGACCGGCATTTGATCTCCTTGCGGTCATTCCGGGGCGCCAGCGCGTCAGCGCGAGCGAACCCGGAATCCCGAGATGGGACGATGAACATTTCGAGGTTCCGGGTTCGCGGTCGGCTGACGCTGTCCGCGCCCCGGAATGACACGTCACTTGTCCTGCGACAGCGGCATCTGGATCGAACCGTCAATATGCTTGATCGGCCCCACCGAGGACGGGTTGATGTCGAAGTCGAAGATCTGCGTCGGCAGCCACAAAGTGGCGCAGGCGTTGGGGACGTCGACGACGCCGGAGATGTGGCCCTGCACCGGCGCGGTGCCGAGGATCGAATAGGCCTGCGCGCCGGAATAACCGAACTTCTTCAGATATTCGATCGCATTCAGGCAGGCCTGGCGATAGGCGATGTGGACGTCGAGGTAATGCTGCTTGCCTTCCTCGTCGACCGAGATGCCCTCGAAGATCAGGTAGTCGTTGTAGTTCGGCGTCATCGGCGATGGCTTGAACACCGGGTTCTTGATGCCGTATTTCGACACGCCGTCCTTGATGATGTCGACCTTGATGTGCAGCCAACCGGCCATCTCGATGGCGCCGCAGAAGGTGATCTCGCCGTCGCCCTGGCTGAAGTGCAGGTCGCCCATCGAGAGGCCGCCGCCGGG
>JACMOT010000310.1 GCA_014377915.1 Tardiphaga sp. | reverse complement strand
TCACCGGCATCGGGATCGACGGCGCCGAGCGTGGCGACGGCGGTGCCGGCCGCGGCATTCTCCTGCACCGAGCCGCCGGCGACGGTGATGTCGCTGGGCGCCTCATTCTGGTTGGTCACCGCGATCTTCAGGGTCTCGCTGTGGCTCAGTCCACCGGCATCGGTGACCTTGAGGCTGATGTCGTGCGAGGTCGCCGTCTCATAGTCGAGCGTGGCGCCAGCCTTGACGCGGACTTCATTGCCGATGATCTCGAACTTCCCGGACGGGTCGGTCAGCGCATAGACAAAGTGGTCGCCGGCATCGGGGTCGACGGCGCCGAGCGTGGCGACGACGGTGCCGGCCGCGGCATTCTCCTGCACCGAGCCACCGGCGACGGTGATGTCGCTGGGCGCCTGGTTCTGAACATCCGCGACCACGTCTGGCGCGTCGTCCGAGCCGAGCTCAGCCAGCTTGATCATGGTCGGCGGTTGTGCCGGCATCGCCTCCAAGGCGGCGGGCTCGGCGGCGAAACGCTCTCCCGTCGCAGCAACCGCCAGCGGCCGGTCGGAGGCTGGCGGAATAGACGAGAGCACCACGACATCGCCTGTTGCCGAACCCGGCAAGGCTGGCGTCGCAACAATTACCAGATCCGTCGCGGCCATCTGCGAGCTGACAGAGGCGTCCGCCGGGACCGCAACGCTGATGACCACAGGTGCGCTGATTTCCTGCCGGTCGGACGCCGAGGTCGGGCTGTCATCGGGCGACGTTCTGGCGATCTCGTCGACCCTGGCGTCGGAGACGGCTGTCGTTCCCCGCAGATTGTCGTCAACTCGCGAGCTTCTACTTCCCTGATGCGTGTTGGGGAATTGCGACGCCCGCTGGTCATCGTCCTGGATCAAAATGGACGATTCATTGGCCTTCTTCAGCGACCTGATCAATTTATCCAGGTCTTCATTTTCCGGTACGATGAAACCGTCTACAATCCGCATGGGCGTGATGCTCCGGCGCAGGACAGAATATTTTCCAGCGCAAGCCGCTATCTTGCGCCGGTAGTATTGAGATTCATTGCCGGTATATATGTAAGTTTATAGGTAACCCTAAACGCTTCTTTGACGCTGAAGACGGTGTAATTTAACACTCTTGGCCGATAGTCGAGCTTTTCGCATTCATTTGGACTGCAAATGGCTTTGCTCAACCTACTGACAACTCCGCGCATTGCCGCGCGGGTGTCGGGCTCCCGCGCTGTCGGGCGCATGCGGCGTTATCTGCGACGGACCCGACGAGATGCGGTCAGCTTCATCAACTTGCTGACTCGGACATTGTGGAGCCTTCCGGCCGACGTTCTCGCGGCTTCGATCTTCATCAATCTGCTCGGCCTTGCCCTGCCGCTCGGCATTCTTCAGGTCTATGACCGCATCGTTCCCCATGCCGCGAAGTCGACGCTCGCCTATCTGGTAATCGGGATCTGCTGCATCCTGGTTCTTGAAACGATCCTGCGGATATCGCGGAGCCACGTCATTGCATGGAGCGCCATGAAGCTGGCGTGGAAGTCCAACGTCAACGCGGCATGCCTGGTCGCCTTTGCGCCGGCGAAGCTGGTCGATACGCTTCCTGTCGCACTCTGGATCCAGCGATTGCAGGCGGTGGCCGCCATCTGCGAGTTCAGCATCAGCCCCGCGCCTTTGGTGCTGATCGACCTGATCTTCGTCGTCATCTTCTTCGCACTGCTTGTTGTCATCGGTGGCTGGATCGCCGCCTTTCCTGTCTCGATTTTCCTGATGTTCGGCGTCTCCGCGATCGCGCGGGGACGGGAGCTCAGACGCACCACAGCCGGGCGAATGGTGGCCGAGGCGCGGATGCGGGATTTCATGATCGAGACGCTGAACGGAATTGCTACCGTCAAGGCGCTCGGGACGGAGCAGCAGATCCTGCGGCGCTTCGAACGCCTCGCCGAACAGGCCGCGGGCTCGACCTACAATGTTGTGCGCCTGGCGGACGATGCGCAGAGTCTGGGCTCGATGATTTCGATCGTGACCCAGATCACCACGGCAACGATCGCGGCGGTGCTGGCGGTCAATGGTGAAATCTCCGTCGGCGTGGTGGCGTGCAGTACCATGCTAGCCGGGCGCATGATCCAGCCGCTGCTGCGTCTGGTGTCGGCCTGGAATGAAATTCAGGGCGTGTTCGTTTCAAAGGAAATTGCGCGACCGATCTTCGATCTTCCGATCAGTGCGCCCATGACCGTTCCGGGCGCCGCGAGCGAGTGGTCGCCGGCGCGGCTGGTGTTCGAGAAGGTTTGGTTCAGCCCGGGGGAGGGGCAACCCTCCACGCTCGTGGGGGCCAGTCTGGATGTCGCCCCCGGCGAGATCATCGCGATCAGCGGCCGCGACCGGATCGGCAAGTCCACGGTGGCGCGGCTGGCAGCCGGACGCCTGGTTCCCGAGGCCGGCGACGTTTCGATCGATGGCCTTGCCGCCTCGACGGCGGAAGACCAGACGCTCGGCTCCGTGGCGCTGGTCGATCATCAGAATGCGGCCGTTCGTGGTTCGTTGCTCAACAATCTGACCTTGTTCCGTCCGGAGCGCGTCGCCCCGGCGCGCGCCGCGGCACGTCTGCTGAAGCTTGAACGGGATATCCATCGGCTGCCGCGCGGCTATGACACCCAGCTTGGCGAGTCCGCGACCGAAACATTGCCTGATGGTTTCATGCAGCGGATCGCGATCGCGCGCGCCATCGCGGGACGCCCGCAACTTCTCGTTCTCGACGAGGCCAATGGCTCGCTGGATTACGAGAGCGATCGGGCGCTGGTCGAAGCACTTCTTCATCTTAAGGGAAAGATCACCGTGGTGCTGATCACCAACCGTCCATCCTTCGCGGCAATCGCCGATCGCCGGTTCACGCTGAGCCATGGAAAGTTCAGCCAGCTCGAAGGCCAGCCCGCCGCAGGCTTGACCGGTCGACCCGCGGGAGCCGTGGCATGAAACATCCCCTTGACGGCTTCGATCGCGCGCCCACCATTCCCGAGATCGCCAGGGAGGCCGTGCTCGAGCAGCAGCGACGGCTGATCGCGGAATTCGGTCCTTACAAAGACGAACGGGCCGGGCCGCCAACGGCTACCGGCCCGTTCGCAGGCATGCTGTGCGAGATCCTGGCGCGGGTCGGCTGGGAAGGCACGCAGCATCGCATTTTCGAGGCGCTTCCGCATTTGAAGCCGATTGCCTCCGTGCAAATGCTGCAAGCTGTTCTGGCGCGCCTCGACGTCAATCTGGTCGGGCTCGACCGCTGCGCATCCGACCTCCTCAAAGAAGATCTGCCCTGCCTGCTGGTCGGAGCGGGAGGCACCTGCGACCTCGTCACGCTTGGACCGCGCGGCGAGTTCGAGGTCTTCAGCCTGCAAGGCGCCCGTAGCAGCACCGATCGATTTCGTTCCGACGACGCGGTCTATCAGATCCGCCCCAGCAAGATCGACGACTTCTCTGGCCGAAGGCAGGCCGGCAGCTTCGTTGCCGATGTGCTCAAGAAGTTGCGGGGGCCTGTTGCGCAGATCACCGGCTATTCGGTGGTGATCAACGCGACAGGACTGCTGCTCTCGTTCTATGTGCTTTCTGTCTACGACACCGTCATTGCGACCAGCTCTCTCGATACGTTGGCGTTCCTCGCCCTGGCGGCCGTGCTGGTGCTGGGCTTCGAGTTCGCGCTCCGTCAGCTCAGGTCGCGGCGGATCGCCTATATCGCTCCTCGCCTGGATGCCGTGGTCTCGGTCCGGGCCCTGAAGTCGTTGCTCAATTTGCCGCTGACCATGACCGAGCGCGCCCCGATCTCCGCGCAGCTGTCGCGCTTCCGCCAGTTCGAGATCGGGCGTGAGCTGTTCGCCGGAAATTTCGCCTCGGCGCTGTTCGATCTGCCCTTCACTTTGACCTTCCTGATCCTGCTGTTTTCCATTGGAGGATCGCTTGGCTTCCTGCCGATCGGGCTATCCTGCATAATCGCCATCGTCTGTGCCGTGGGCACCACCGCGAACGTCGCCGCGATCGCCGAGGTGAGTACCAACAAGCAGAAGTCGGATGCCTTGTTGTTCGAACTCACGGACAAGCTCAGAACCATCCGGAACGCCTCGGCGGAAGCGATCTGGCTGGCACGTTACGCCGACAGCCTCGCGGCCTATCTGAGGTCCCGCTTCCATCATCTTCAGCTCACGTCGTACCTTCATGCGATCACCAACGCGCTGGTCGCGCTGGCCGGAGTTCTGACGCTGGGTTTTGGCGCACAGCGCGTGATCGACGGCGCGATGACGCTGGGCGAGCTGATTGCAGCGATGATGATCGTGTGGCGGGTGCTGGTGCCGATCCAGATCTTTTCGCTCAATATCGGCCGCCTCAAGCAGACACTGGGAACGGTGCGTCAGATCAATGATCTGGTGCGGATGGGCAACGAACATGCGAGCGAGGCGCCGCCGATCCTGTCGCGACGCCTGACCGGGCAGATCTTCGTGTCGGGGGCCTATCTGTCGCTGGGCCAGCGACAGGAGCCGCAGCTGCGGGGCGTCAACCTCAAGGTCAAGGCAGGGGAGCTTGTTGCGATCGTCGGGCCCAGCGGCAGCGGAAAATCGACGCTGCTGAAGGTGATCCTCGGCCTCTATCCGCAATATCTCGGCACGATACGTCTGGGCGAGCTCGACCTGCGGCAACTCCATCCAGCGGAAATACGCGCTTCCATCGGCTTTGCCTCGCAGCAGCTGGCGTTCTTTTATGGCAGCATTGCCGCGAATTTCCGCTTTGCCAGTCCCGACGCCACCGACGCGGACATCGTGGCCGCGCTGGCGGCCGTCGGCGTTACCTTGCCGCATCCGGCGCTGCCCGACGGGTTGGCGACACGGATCAGTGGGACCGATGCGCGCGGCCTGTCGCAGGGATGGCTATGCCGGCTGTCGATCGCACGCGCGCTGGTGAAAAAGCCCAGCATCCTGTTGCTGGACAATCCGGGCAACGGCCTCGATCAGGCCGGCGACGCCGCGTTGATGAAGCATCTGGCAGGCCTCAGAGGCAGGTGCACGGTGCTGTGGGTGACGGCGCGGCCCAGCCACATGCGAATGGCTGATCGGGTCATCGAGATGGGCGGCGGTGCGATTGTCACCGATGGCAAGCCAGAGGTGGTTGTTCCCAAGATACTGGCGCGGCTCAACGCCGTCGCCTGAACACAGCATCCGCGCGCAGGCCGCGTTCAGAACACAGGATTGGCGAAGCTCGCCCGACGCGAAAGAGGACATCATGAGCGTGACCAGCAAGACCGCGACCCATTGGCCGTCCGAGACGCCGAATTGGCTGGCGGCCCCGATCGAGTTCGAAGAACAGCGCGGCTTCGTTGCCTCGCGCCGCCGGATGCGGCTGGCGCTCGTCATCGTCATCGTCGCGCTGGCATGGGCCGCGCTGGCCCCGATTCGCGAGCTTTCGGTGGCCCATGGCCAGCTCATCCCGGTGTCCCAGGTTCGGCCGGTGCAACATCTGGAGGGCGGCGTTGTCGACAAGATTCTGGTTGAGGAAGGTCAGCTCGTCGAACAGGACCAGCCGCTGCTGCGGCTGCAAACGGTGATCGCGGAGTCGGAGCTGGCCGGGTTGAAATCCCGCGCCCAGAACCTGTTGCTGCAAAAGGAAAGGGTGTCGGCGCTGCTGGGGGGACGTGACTTCAACCCGATTGGCTTCGGCGACGTCGATGCCGCGTTGTTGGCGGAACACCTTCAGCTCTACCGGTTGCGTTTGGAGCACCGGACCAAGGAACATCAATTGCAACTGGTGAGGGGATTACAGCGCAAGGCTGAAATCGACGCTTTGTCGCGGGATATCGTGGTGCAGAACCGGCTGGTCGGCATCCAGCAGGAGCAGTTCGATATGCGGGAGAAGCTCGTCTATAATGGCACGGTATCCAAGAAGCAGGTGCTGGAGTCGCTGGCGCTGGTCGAGCAGGCGCGCGGTCAGGTCACGACGACCGAAGGCAGACTGCAGACGACGCGCGAGGCGCTCCGCGAAACCGACGCCGCGCTGGAGGAGTCGGACGCGCAGGCCAACAGGCTGTGGGGCGAGGAACTCAGCAAGACATCGGTCGAGCTCGCCGAAGTGCTGGAGACGATCAAGAAGCAGGCCGATCGCGTCGATCGCCTGATCGTGCGGGCGCCGGCGCGGGGCCGGGTCCAGCAGGTGCTGCAGCGCTCGCCCGGCGAAGTCGTCCGCCCGGGCGAAACCATTGTCCGGATTGTCCCGCAGGATGATGCGCTGGTCGCGGAGGTGTTCGTGAAGCCCGACGATATCGCGGCGGTGAAACTCAATGACAGGGCCGAGCTGAAAGTGACGGCCTATGATTTCAGCAAATACGGCAAGATCAAAGGGGAAGTGAGGGCAATATCGCCCACCACGACCGAGAATGAGGAAAAGCGTCCGTACTACAAGGTGGTGGTCAGTTTCGATGCGAACCGCTCCGATCGCTATACAGCGGAATGGCATTTGAAGCCCGGAATGACAGTTGATGCCGAAATCGTCTCCGGCAGCAAGTCGCTGCTACAATATCTGCTGAAGCCGATCTATCGCGGGGTCGATTCGGCGTTTGCCGAGCGCTAGGGGGACGACCGGCCCGCGCTTGAGCGGGCACGATCGGTGCCCGGATCTAGCGATGCATGATCTGCTTCAGGAAGGCGCGGGTGCGGTCGTGCTGCGGGTTGGAGAAGAACGCCGCCGGCGTGCCCTGCTCGACGATCCGGCCGGCATCCATGAACACCACGCGGTCGGCGACTTCGCGGGCAAATCCCATTTCATGGGTGACGCACACCATGGTCATGCCGTCGCGGGCGAGGCCGACCATCACGTCGAGCACCTCCTGGATCATTTCCGGGTCAAGCGCCGAGGTCGGCTCGTCGAACAACATGATGGTCGGCTTCATGCACAGCGCGCGGGCGATCGCGACACGCTGCTGCTGGCCGCCCGACAATTGGCTGGGATATTTATGCGCATGTTCGGAAATCCGCACCCGCTCGAGAAAATAGCGCGCGGTCTGTTCGGCTTCCGGCCTGGTCGCGCCGCGGATCTTTCGCGGGGCGATGGTCAGGTTCTGCAGCACGGTCAGATGCGGAAACAGGTTGAACTGCTGGAACACCATGCCGACGTCGCGGCGTACCACGTCGACGTTGCGGGTCGAATGGTCGAGCTCGACGCCGTTGACGACGATGCGGCCGTCACGATGTTCCTCCAGCCTGTTGATGCATCGGATCATGGTTGACTTGCCGGAGCCGGACGGGCCGCAGATCACTACCCGCTCGCCGCGCGCGACGGTGAAATCGATATCCTTCAGCACCTGTACGTCGCCGTACCATTTGGTGACGCCGGACATTTCGATGATTGGCGCCGCGGTCTGCGCGGGGTCCGCTGGCAGCATCATCGTCTCCACATCCTTGCTCATGCCGCCATCCATCCGCCATCGACCAGCAGGTTCTCGCCTGTCATGAAGGTTGCCTCGTCGGAGGCCAGAAACAGCGCGGCGTTGGCGACGTCGTCGGGGCGTCCGAGCCGCGGCATCGGCGTGCGGCGCTGCGAATATTCCATCCAGCGCGGCTCGTTGGCACGGCCGGGCTTGCCGGTGATGATCTTGCCCGGCGCCACCGCGTTGCAGATGATGTAGTCCCCGGCATAGTCCGCCGCGATCTGTCGCGTCATGTAGACGACGCCGGCTTTCGAGGTGCCATAGGCGATGTCCTCCGGGCAGGCGATCATGCCGTGCTGCGACGAGATGTTGACGATGCGGCCGCGCGCCTCGTTCCGCACCTCCTGCGTCAGCATCTGCCGCGCGGCGGCGCGCGACATCAGGAACACGCCGGTGAGGTTGACCGCCATCGTACGCTCCCATTCCTGGAGGCTGGTGTCGGTCAGCCGCTTGCCGGTGCCGATCGCGGCATCGTTGACCAGCACGTCGAGCCGGCCGAACGCATCGACGGTCTGCCGCACCGCGCGTTCCGTATCGTCCTCGGAGGCGACGTCGATCTGGACGAAGGCGACGTCGTGCCCCTCGGCGCGCAGCAGCTCCAGCGTCGGTATCCCGCCCTCGCGCACCTCGGGCGTCAGATCGGCGAGCATCAGC
Source organism: Tardiphaga sp. (assembly GCA_014377915.1). The sequence continues at coordinate 31,719 of JACMOT010000310.1, read as the reverse complement.
CGCGCGCCCTCGGCGGCGAAGCGGCGCGCGATGGCACGGCCGATGCCGGACGAGGCGCCGGTGATGAGGATGGATTTATTAGCCAGGCGTCCGGTCATTGGTGTTCTCCGCTGCCGGTGAATAGGGCGGTCATGCTATCTGACCTTCAGGGCTTGTCGCTCCAGCCGTGCCACCCAGCGCGCGAACGGGTACAGCATGACAAAGAAGATCACGGCGGCGGCCATCAGCGGCGTCGGATTATAGGTCTGCTCCTGCGCTACCCGCGCCGAGCGAAGCAGTTCGGGCAGCGCGACCAGAGCTGCGATCGGCGTCGTCTTCACCAGCTCCAGCGAATTGCTGGCGAGCGGCGCCAGCACGTTGCGGATCGCCTGCGGCAGGATGATGTGAAGCGCCACATGCAGTGGCTTGAAGCCGAGCGCGCGCGCGGCGTCGGTCTGGCCGGCCGGCACCGACAGGATGCCGGCGCGAAAGATCTCGCCATAATAGCCGGAATTGTTCAGCACGATCGCCAGCACCGCCGCGGTGAAGCCATTGAGGGTAAGCCCCAGAAACGGCATGCCGTAGAAGATCAGGATCAGCAGCACCACCACCGGAAACGACCGGAACAGGTCGATATAGACCAGCAGCGCGAAGTTCACCCAGCGGTTCCGGAAGCTGTAGATCACGGCGATGGCGAGGCCGAGCCCGATGCCGAGCGGCAGGGCCACGGCCGACAGCCAGATCGTATAGATCAGCCCCTGCAGCAGCAGCGGGTAGATCCGCAGCAGCGAATCCCAGTTGGCGAAATTCTCGAGCAGCAATTCCATGATGCTCAGCGACCCCGGCTATAGCGGAATTCGATCCACCGGCTGGCCAGCACCAGCGGCAGGAAGAAGGTGAGATAGAACGCCGCCGCCAGCGTCAGCGGCGAGGGGTTGGCGACCAGCGCCATCACGCTCTGCGCCTGGCCGAGCGTTTCCGGCAGCGACACCGCGGTGCCGAGCGCGGTGCCCTTGCTGATCGAGATCGCGCGGTTGGTCAGCAGCGGGATCGCCAGCCGGATCGCCTGCGGCAGGATGATGGTCAGCAGGGTGCGGGCGCGGCTGAAGCCGAGCGCGGCGGCGGCGTCCCATTGTCCGCGCGGCAGCACCATGATCGCGGACCAGAAGATCTCGGTCGAGAACGCCGACAGCACCAGGCCGAGCGCCAGCACGGTGGTGACGAAGGGCGACATCGTGAGATCGAGATAGGGCAGGCCGAAATAGATGAAGATGATGACGACGAGCTGAGGCAGCGTGCGGAAGATGTCGACATAGATGGTGATGAAGAAATTGACGACGCGGATGCTGGCGGCGCGCAGCAGTGCCAGCGCCAGTCCGAACAGCGTGCCGCAGGCAATCACCAGCAGCGAAACGATCACGGTGGTGCGAAATCCCGCGAGCACCTGCGGAAAGGCGAGCGCGAGCACCTCGGCGTTGAAGTAGTATTCGATGATCCGGTCCATCGGGTCTCCGCTAGCCGGGTCAAGCCCCGCCAGGATAAATGTTGGCTGCACCTGACACCCCTGCCGTCATTGCGAGGAGCCCTTGCGACGACGCAATCCAGTCTTGCCGAGCTTGTGGCTCTCTGGATTGTCGCGTCGCTTCGCTCCTCGCAATGACAAACTCGCAGGTCAGTGCAAACAATACGGGCTGGCTACTTGCACGTCGGAATATGCGCGGTCGGCTCGAATCCCTTGAATCCGGCAGGACCGTAGCCGAAATAGACCGTGTCGATGGCCGAGCCGGCATCGGGAGCGGCGCCGTACCACTTTTCGTGCAGCTTGCGCAGCCGCCCATCGAGCTTCATGCACTCGATGACGTTCTCCACCTTGTTGCGATATTCGGTGTCTTCGAGCCGGAACGCATAGGCAAAGTTGCGGCCGTTGAAATCCTTGAAGCCGACCTTGATCGCCTTGTTCTGGCTGGCGGCGAACACGGTGGTCGGGATCTCGTTGAGCGCGGCAAAGGCACGGCGGGTCAGGCTCGCCTGCACGGTGTCGGGAAACACGTCATAGCGCTGCACTTCAAAGCCGTATTTCTCGGCGTTGGCCGTCGCCCAGGTGTCGGAGATGGTGCCGCGGTTGACGGCGACCGCCTTGCCCTTGAGGTCCTCGAAGCTCTTCATCTCGTCGGCGGCGCGAACCAGAAAGCCGTTGCCGGTGGAAAACAGCGGCTCGGTATAAAGCATGCGGTCGGCACGCTCGGCGGTGAGGTTCAGCGGGTTGACGAGGAATTCAGCGCGCTTGGCGAACAAAGCCGCGAACAGCCCGGAAAAGTTGATGTCGACGATCTCGACCTTGGGACGGCCGAGGTCCTTGCCGATCTCGTTGATCAGATCGGCGCCAAAGCCCTCCGGGCCATTGGCGCCGCGCACCATCCAGGGCGCCACGCCGAAGTCGGAGGCGACCACCAGCGGCTTGTCCGAGGGATGGTCAGCTTCCTGCGCGATGGCGATGCCGGTCGCGCCGGTGGCTGACAATAGCAGCGCAAGCAGCGTGGATTTCAGTTTCATGTCGTGTCCTTTCGGGCTGGGCAATGATCAGAGCGGGGCGGGGTGAGTGGCCTGCCAGTGCCGGGCGATATCGCCGCGGCGGCAGACCCACACGTTGGAATGCTGGGCGACATGGTCGAGGAAGCGCCGTAGTCCCATCGCGCGGCCGGGATGGCCGATGATGCGGGTGTGCAGCCCGACCGACATCATCTTCGGCGCAATGGCGCCTTCGGCATAGAGCAGGTCGAAGGCATCGCGCAGATAATGAAAGAAGTCGTCGGCGGTGGCCATCGCGCCGCGGCTGAACTTGGCGTCGTTGTTGGCGAGGCCATACGGCACCACGAGATGCGGTCGGCCCAGCACTTTGGTCCAGTACGGCAACTCGTCATTATAAGCGTCGGAATCGTACAGAAAGCCGCCTTCCTCGACGACGAGGCGGCGGGTGTTGAGGCTGGGCCCGTAGCGGCAGTACCAGCCGAGCGGCCGCGCGCCAATGGTCCGCGTCAGGCTCTCGATGGTCCCGCGGATGCGTTCGCGCTCGTCGGTCTCGCTGAGCAGTTGATGGCGCTCCCAGCGCCAGCCATGCGCGCAGACATCGTAATCGAGTTCGCGGATCGCAGCGCAGGCCTCGTCATTGCGTTCCAGCGCCAGCGCGCAGCCCATCACCGTGGCGGTCATGCCGCGCTCCGACAGCATACGCAGCACCCGCCAGAAGCCGATCCGGCTGCCATATTCGAACATCGATTCGGCGGCCAGATCGCGGCTGTCGAAGCCGCCGGCGCCGCCCTCGGTCAGCGCGGTCTCGGTGAAATTGTCGCCATCGGCAAAGGATGGCTCGGAGCCTTCCTCATAATTGATGCAGAAGTTCAGTGCGATTCGCGCCTCGCCCGGCCATTGCGGATGCGGCGGTGTGCGGCCGTAGCCGACAAAGTCGCGTGCGAGGTGTTCGTCATGGGCAGGCATCGGCGCGGCTCTATTCGTTTGGCAGGATGACATGTACCTCGGCATCGAGGCTCACGAACACGTCGTCATCGTCGCGGCCGGTGGTATTCATTGCCACCACGAATTCCATCGCAGGTCCCAATACGGTCATCGGATGATGCCAGACATTGCGCGCAAAGGTGACCGCCTGATGGGCGCCGGCGACAAAGCAGCGCAGCGTCGCGAGGTCGGGCGAGCCGTCCGGCGCCGCACCGCAAACGATCGCCAGATAATTTTCGGCGCCGAGCGGGACGAAGGTCTGGGCCGAGAACGGGTGGCGCTCCAGCGTCGTCAATTGCATCGGCAGGGCGCCGCTGCGCGCCGCGGCGCTGATCCACATCACCGGTGTCGCGGCATCCTGGCTGCGCTCGGCCGATACGGGCAGGTAACGTCGGCGCGCATCGATCGGTCGCTGCGCGACGTCGCCATAGGCCGCGAAAGCGATCGGCGATAGCGGCTCGGGCGCTAGGGTAAAACGGACGGCTTCGACGATCGACATTTCATGTGCTCGATATTGCGGGCTTCACCACTGAGGCCCCGCCGCCCGTCGGTCAAGGATGGGCCGCTTTAAACCTGCGTCAAAAATGGACGTTTGCCGAGAAAAATTTTGGCAATCGATGGTCATCCGCGTGCGGCGGTGTCTTCTTCCGGTCCGGATTGGACGTTGTGTGCATCACCCCGGCGCGGTACTCATGGGGACATGAAAGCTGATCCGATCGTCACCATCGCCGGCCTGAACAAGTGGTTTGGCGATTTCCACGTGCTGCGCGATATCGATCTCACGGTCGGCCGCGGCGAACGCATCGTGATCTGCGGCCCGTCCGGCTCCGGCAAATCGACGCTGATCCGCTGCATCAACGCGCTGGAGGAGTTTCAGGAAGGCCACATCAATGTCGATGGCATCGAGCTCGGTCCGAATCTGCGCCGCGTCGATGACGTCCGACGCGAGGTCGGCATGGTGTTCCAGAGTTTCAACCTGTTTCCGCATCTGACGGTGCTGGAGAATTGCACGCTGGCGCCGATCTGGGTGCGCAACATGCCGAAGAAGGACGCCGAAGCCGCGGCGATGAAATATCTCGAACGGGTGCGGATTCCGGACAAGGCCAATAAATTTCCGGGCCAGATTTCCGGCGGCCAGCAGCAGCGCGTCGCCATCGCCCGCGCGCTGACCATGAATCCGAAGGTGATGCTGTTCGACGAGCCGACCTCCGCACTCGATCCGGAAATGGTCAAGGAGGTGCTCGAGACCATGGTCGATCTCGCCGATGAGGGCATGACCATGCTGGTAGTGACCCACGAGATGGGATTTGCCAAGGAAGTCGCCAGCCGGGTGCTGTTCATGGATGCCGGCCAGATCATCGAGACCAATACACCCGGCGAATTTTTCGATCATCCGCGGCACGCCCGCACCAAGCTGTTTCTCGGGCAGATACTCCGATAGCATCGACTTGCTTGCCAATAGTCGAGACGCGGATCCTTCACCTCTCCCCATTGGGGAGAGGTCGACCGGGCGTAGCGCAGCGAAGCCCGGTCGGGTGAGGGGGCTGAGCGCCGTCGATAGTCCAGTGCCCCTCACCCCAGCCCTCTCCCCAACGGGGAGAAGGGGGCGCACGGCCGGCGTGTGATATCAGACGTTGGCTAAGTTAACGCTGTCGCTTTACAACGTCGCCACCTGCGGCGCGGTGGGATCGGTCTGGCTCGCTTGCCGCACTTCCTCCAGAAACGCTTTGGCCAGCCGCGACAGCGGCGCCTCTTCCGCCCACAGCACATAGGCCACCGACGGAATTTTCGGCGTGAACGGCCTCACGACGAGGGCCTGTCCGCCATGCTGGCGCGCCGACATCGGGTCGACCACCGCGGCGCCAACGCCGGCGGCGGCCAGCATGCAGGCCGTATTGCAGTAGCGTACTTCGACGGTCGGCCGGAATGGCACGTCGGCGCTCGCGAAATTTTCGCGCACCGCATCGCCCAGCCGCGTGCCGCGCTCCAGCCCGATGAAGGGCAGGCCGGTGAGGTCGGCGGCGGAAATCAGCGGCCGGTCGATCAGCGGATGATCGGGCGGCAGCACGCAGACCATCTCGCCGGTGTGCAGCACTTCTCGGGCGATGCCAGCGTGCTGCGACAGGCCGAGCGCGAAGCCAAGCTCCGCGGTGCCGCTCAACACGCCGTCGATGATCCCCTCATAACGCCGCACGTCGAACGACACCCGCGTCCGCGGCCGGCGACCCAGAAATCTGGACAGTGCCGGCGAGATGATGCCGGAGGCGAGCGGTGGCGTCGCCACGATCGACAGCCGTGCCGAATGCGCCTCGCGAAAATCGCGTACGCGGTTTTCCAGCTTCGCATGCAGCGCGAAGATGGCGTCGCTCTCCTTGTACAGCGACAGCGCCTCGGCGGTCGGCACCAGCCGGTTGTTGACGCGTTCGAACAGGGCAAATCCCGTCTGCGACTCCATCGCCTTCAGCGCATTGCTGATCGCCGGTTGCGACAGCGCCAGTTCGTCAGCGGCCGCGACCGTGGTGCGGTGGCGGATGACCGCTCGCAGGATTTCCAGTTGGCGCAGGTTCATATCATCACCGGTTATTGTCTGGGCCGAAATATCATAGCACGGACGATTGCATTTGGCTTCGTATCTGCCTGTAATCACACACGTATCCAGCGCTCTCGATGAGGCAATGCCCGCCTCTTGAAGCAGCAGGTCGCCCAGATTGGAGGCAATGTTGTCCCGTATTTTCCGCGCCGCCGCCGCCCAGATGGGGCCGACCCAGCTGACGGATTCACGCGCGCACACGCTCGGCCGCATGATCGGGTTGCTGGAGGCGGCGGCTGCGCGCGGTGCCAGCCTCGTGGTGTTTCCTGGACTGGCCTTCACCACCTTCTTTCCGCGCTGGTTGCTCGAGGGCGAAGCGCTCGATCATTTCTATGAACGCGCGATGCCCAATGCCGAGGTGCAACCGCTGTTCGATCGCGCCCGTACGCTCGGTATCGGTTTCTATGCCGGTTACGCCGAGATGACGGCGGAAGGAAAGCGTTTCAACTGCTCGATCCTGGTTGATACCAAGGGTGAGATTATCGGCCGCTATCGCAAGGTGCATCTGCCGGGCTCGGTCGAGCCCCGCGCGGGCGCGCGCTACCAGCAGCTGGAAAAGCGCTATTTCGACTATGGTGATCTCGGCTTCCCGACTTTTCGCGCGTCGTCCCAGTGGCGTGACGCGGTCGTCGGCATGATGATCTGCAACGACCGCCGCTGGCCGGAATCCTGGCGCGTCTTGGGCATGCAGGGCGTCGAGCTGGTCTGCGTCGGCTACAATTCCGCGGCCTATGATCCCAATGGCGGCAGCACTGAGGACGCCTCGCTTCGCACCTTCCACTCCAGGCTGGTCGCGCAGGCCAACGCCTACATGAATGCGACCTGGGCGATCGCGGTGGCCAAGGCCGGCGACGAGGACGGCTCCGGCCTGATCGGCGGTTCCTGCATGATCGATCCCAATGGCGTAATTATTGCCGAAGCGACGACACTCGCCGATGAGGTCATCGTCGCGGACATCGATCTCGACCTCTGTCGCCAGGGCAAGGACAAGATGTTCAATTTCGCCGCGCACCGGCGTCCCGAGCACTATGCCGTCATCACCGAGCGCGCCGGCGCGATCGAGCCGCCGCTGATCGACGCGGCCACGCCATGAGCGACACGGCGAAGCTCGCGGCAGGCTTCCCTGATCTCTCCGTGCTGACCGTGGCGCGCCAGCCGCGCTGGGGGCGCTGGCTGACCGCCGCGGCCATCGTGCTGATGCTGGCTGCGATCGGCCGCGCCTTCGCCAATGGCCAGATCGAGTGGTCCTATGTCGGCCGCTTCCTGACCGTGCCGGTGATCCTGCACGGCATCGCCAACACCATGGTGATGGCGGTGCTGGCAATGGCGCTGGGCATCGTGCTCGGCGTGGTCATCGCCATCATGCGGTTGTCGTCCAATCCGGTGCTGAAGTCGGTTGCCGCGGGCTATACGTGGCTGTTTCGCGGCACGCCGCTGATCCTGCAGCTGCTGCTGTGGTTCAATCTCGCGCTGGTGTTTCCGACCATCGGCATTCCCGGCCTGTGGTCGGTGCGCGCCGTCGACGTGATGACGCCGTTTCTCTCCGCGCTGCTCGGCCTCGGAATCAATCAAGGCGCCTATACGTCCGAAGTGATGCGCGCCGGCATCCTGTCGGTCGATGTCGGACAATATGAGGCGGCGCAGGCGATCGGCATGGGGCGGCTGCGGACGTTGCGCCGGATCATCCTGCCGCAGGCGATGCGGATGGTGACGCCGCCGCTCAGCAACGAGTTCATCGGCATGGTGAAGGCAACTTCGCTCGCGTCAGTCATCCAGTATCCCGAATTGCTGCATAGCGCCGAGAATATCTATTACGCCAATTCCCGCGTCATCGAGCTCCTGATCGTCGCGGGTCTCTGGTACCTGCTGGTGGTGTCGATTCTGACGCCGCTGCAGATGCTGCTCGAACGCCGCTTTTCGCGCGGCACCTTGCAGATCGTCCGATGACAAACCCCCTCGTTGCCATCCGCTCCGTCAGCAAGAATTTTGCCGAATTCCAGGCGCTGAAGCAGGTGTCGCTGGATGTCCATGCCGGCGAAGTGCTGTGCCTGATCGGCGCCTCCGGCTCCGGCAAGACCACGTTGCTGCGCTGCGTCAACCAGCTCACGGTGATCGATTCGGGCGGCATCTGGCTGGATGGCGAGCTGCTTGGCGTGCGCGAGCAGGGCGGCAAGCTGCATCGCCTGTCCGAGCGCCAGGTCGCGCAGCAGCGGTTGAAGACCGGGATGGTGTTCCAGCGCTTCAACCTGTTTGCGCACAAGACCGCGCTGGAAAATATCACCGAAGGCCCGCTGCAGGTCCAAGGCCGCGAGCCGGCCGACGCGAAAGCCGAGGCGATGGAGCTGCTCCGCCGGGTTGGCCTCGCCGACAAGGCTGGCAACTATCCGTCGCAACTGTCCGGCGGCCAGCAGCAGCGCGTCGCGATTGCCCGGGCCCTGGCGATGAAGCCGATGCTGATGCTGTTCGACGAGCCGACCAGCGCGCTCGATCCCGAACTGGTCGGCGAGGTGCTCACGGTGATGAAGGAACTGGCGCGCAGCGGCATGACCATGATGGTGGTGACGCATGAGCTCGGCTTTGCGCGCGAGGTGGCCGACCGCGTCGTCTATATGGACCAGGGCGTGATCGTCGAATCCGGCGCTGCCGCCAAAGTCCTCGGTGAGCCACGCGAGGCCCGCACAAAATCGTTTCTGTCCGCCGTGCTGTCATGACGCATTTCAACTGTTCACCCCACGCCAATCGAGGTTCCCTCATGAAGATCCTGCTCGCGGCCGCGCTCGCCTCCACCCTCGGCGCCTCGGTGGCGATGGCTGAATTGCCGGCCGACATCGTCAAGGCGGGCAGCATCAAAGTGGCGATCGTGCCGAATTATCCGCCGATGGAATTCAAGGATCCTTCCACCAACACGCTGACCGGTTTCGACGTCGAACTCGGCGAGGCGTTGGGCCGCAAGCTCGGTATCAAGATCGCCTGGCAGGAAACCAGTTTCGACCAGATGATGCCGGCGATCTCCACCGGTCGCGTCGATGCGATCCTGTCGGGGATGACCGACGTCGCAACGCGGCATGACGCGGCCACTTTCGTTGACTATTTGCGCAACGGTCCGCTGTTCTTTGTGCAGAACTCCCGCGCCGCCGAGTTCAAGGACATGGCGGCATTGTGCGGCAAGAAGGTCGGCGCTTCCCGGCGCACCAACATGCCGAAGTTGATCGAGGTCTGGAGCAATGCCAATTGCGCCGCGGCACCGATCGTCTTTGTCGGCACCGAAGGCTCGGCTGATGCCCGCACGCAATTGCGCCAGGGCCGTATCGACGCCGCGGTGCAGGGCGGCGAGACGTTGCCTTACATCATGGACCTCGAACCCGGCGTTTATCTGCCGGTCGGCGGCGTGTTCTCTACCCAGTTCACCGGCCTGGCACTTCCGGTCAAGGAAACCGGTCTGCAGCAGGCCATGGTGCAAGCCCTTGACGGGCTGATCGCCGACGGCACCTACAAGGCGCTGCTGGCGAAATGGAAACTGACGGACTACGGCGTGGAAAAGGCGACGATCAATGCAGGACAGTAAGGCGCTCGCGGGCATCCCGCTCGTTCCCTCCAACACCGCGCCGCCGGCGCCGCGATTTCCGTGGCCAAAACCCTTTACGTCGGCGATGTTCCTGTCGTTCGACGTCGACGCCGAAAGCGCCTGGACCGGCAAGGACGCCGCGCATGCCGAGCGCCTGATCACCATGAGCTATGGTGGCTATGAGGCGCGCGTCGGCACGCCAAAACTGCTGGAGTTGCTCGATCAGCTCGACCTCAGGGCGACATTCTTCATCACCGGCTGGGCGGTCGATGCGCATTCGGCGATGGCGGAATCGATCCTCAAGGCGGGTCACGAGATCGGCCATCACGGCTATCACCATCTGCTGGTGGATCCCGGTGATGACGTCGAGGAGGAACTTCAGCGCGGCTTCGACGCGCTGAAGCGTCATCTCGGCGTGGTGCCGACGGGCTACCGCGCGCCGGTCGGCGAATTCACCGAGGCGCTGCGCGTGGCGCTGGTGCGCCACGGCATCGCCTACACGTCATCGTTCCGCGATGACGTGCGGCCGTATCGCCACCGTCTGAAGGACGGCTCGCCCGGGACCATCGAATTGCCGGTGACCTCGAGCTATGACGACTGGATGCACGGTCTGTCGGCGCGGTTCAGCCCGCGCTCGATCTTCCCGAAGGAGCACGTGCTGTCGATGTGGAAGGATGATCTCGACGAGACCCGCGAGTGGGGCGCGATGGTCACCACCGTGCTGCATCCGCAGGTCTCCGGCCGGCCGATGCGGCTGCGGCTGCTGCGCGAATTTCTCACCTACGCCAAATCCTGTGAGGATCTGTGGATCGCCACCGGCGAGGAGATCGTGGTGAATTACCAACTGAACGAAGCGGCCGCGGTGGCAACCGCGGCGGAGTGATTCCTGTCCCGGACGCAGATTGTAGATTGTCGGGTGGGCAAAGCTTGCGCCGTGCGAAGCGCGGCTAAGCGTGCCCGCGCGTCGGACTGTTCGCCCGAAAAGGCGTGGGTACGGCGCAAGGGCGCCTTTGCCCACCCTACGAAGCGCTCTCGATAACAGGAGCTACTTTTGCAACTTTCCCGTCGTTCTCTGCTGAAAGCCGCGGCGATCGCGCCGGCCATGTCGCTGCCCGGCATCGTGCGCGCGCAGGCGCAGACCACGCTGCGTTTCATGCCGGTGATCGATCTGACCTTTCTCGATCCGATCTTCTCCACCGCGCAGGTGTCGCGCAACCATGGCTTCATGGTCTACGACACGCTGTACGGCATGAATTCCGCGCTGGAGATCTCGCCGCAGATGGTGTCCGGCCACGTGGTGTCGCATGACGACAAGCAGTGGGATTTGACGCTGCGCGATGCCCTGTTCTGGCATGATGGCGAACGCGTGCTGGCGCGCGACTGCGTCGCCAGCATCAAGCGCTGGGCACTGCGCGACGGCTTTGGCGCCGAACTGATGGCGGCGACGGAAGAGCTGTCCGCGCCCGATGATCGCACCATCCGATTCCGCCTCAGGCGCCCGTTCCCGCTGCTGCCGACGGCGCTCGGCAAGGCCGCGGTGCAGGCCGCCTTCATGATGCCGGAAAGGCTGGCGGCTCAGGATGCCTTCAAGGCGCTCAAGGAGGTGGTCGGCAGCGGACCGTTCCGCTTTGTCGCTGATGAGCGCATCGACGGCGCGCGCAATGTCTATGCGAAGTTCGACAAGTATGTCCCGCGCGGCGACGGCCGGCCGGACTGGACCGCTGGCCCGAAGATCGTGCATTACGACCGCGTGGTGTGGACCACGATGCCCGACGCGGCCACCGGCGTCGCCGCGCTGCAGCGGGGCGAGCAGGACTGGCAGGAGACCGCGCCGCACGATCTGCTGCCGATCCTGAAACGCGCCGACGTCAACATCCGTGTGCTCGATCCGCGCGGCTACACCTGCATGATGCGTGTCAACCATTTGCAGCCGCCGTTCGACAATCCGGCGATCCGCCGCGCGCTGATGGGTGCGATCGACCAGGCCTCGTTCATGACCGCGGTGGCCGGCGACGATCCGGCCTATCAGGTGTCGCCGATCGGCTTCTTCGCGCCGGGCACGCCGCTCGCCAGCGACGTTGGTCTCGACGTGCTCCGCGGCCCGCGCGACATGGTCAAGGTGAAAGCCGATATCAAGGCCGCCGGTTACAATGGTGAGAAGGTGGTGCTGCTGGTGCCGCTGAATTCGCTGGCGCAAAAGCCGCTCGGCGACGTCGCCGCGGACATGCTGCGGCAGGCCGGCATGAATGTGGAAGTGGCCGGATCGGATTTCGGCACGGTGCTGCAGCGGCAGTTGAAGAAGGAGCCTGTCGCGGACGGCGGCTGGAGCGCTGGCGTCGGCAACTGGCAAGGCATCGACTGGCTGAACCCGGCCGCCAATACCAATCTGCGCGGCGATGGCCGCGCCGCCGGCTGGTACAAGAGCGACAAGATGGGAAGCTTGCGCAACGCCTGGCTGGCGGCGCCCAATCTCGCCGAGCAGCAGCGTATCTGCCGCGATATCCAGGCGCTGGCGTTCGAGGAAGTGCCATATTATCCGATCGGCCAGTACAACCAGCCGACCGCCTATCGCAAGACTATCACCGGCATCCTCGATGGCACCGCCGTATTCTGGAATGTGAGGCCGGCATGACCACGACCGCGATCTTCGGCAGCTATGTGCTGGCCCGCAAGGACGGCGCGCAGGATGTCTTGCGCGATCACTGGGTGCTGCTGGAAGGCAACCGCATCGCCGCGGTGACGCGCGACCGGCCACAAGCGGCGCTGGTGTTCGACAAACCCGGACGCTTCATCCTGCCGGGGCTCTTGAATCTGCACAACCATTGCTACAGCGAAGCCATTGCGCGGAGCCACACCGAGGACGGCAATGGTCGTCGCGGCAACAAGAGCATCGTCTATACAGTGCTGCTGCCGCTGACCAAGCGCGGCGCCGAATTGCTGTCTCCGCGGGAGCGGCTGGCAATCGCGCGGCTCGGCATCCTGCAGTTGCTGCGCGGCGGCGTCACCACGGTGATGGATTCGTTCCGCAACAGCATTCCCGAAATGTTCGAAGCCGCCGCCGAAATGGGTATCCGTTTCTACGGCGCGCCCTATCTGTTTTCCACGGCCGATGCGAAGGCTAATTCCGACGGCACCGTGACCTATGCCGGGGACGACGGCGAAGCCGACTTCGCCATCTGGAATGCGCTGTACGGGCGCTGGAACAAGCAGGGCGACGGCCGGATCGGACTGGCGATGAGCCCGCACGCCACCGACACCTGCGGCCCCGATTTGTTCAAGGCTTGTGCTGCGCGTGCGCGCGAACTCGGCGTGCCGATCACCACCCATATGGCGCAAAGCCCGGAGGAAGTCGCTGTTATCGCGCAGCGCTATGGTGGCCGCACGCCGGCGGAATATCTCGACTGGCTCGGCGTACTGGCGCCGGACCTGATGGCGGCGCATTGCATGTCGAGCACCGACGCCGATCTCCGGCTGATGGCCGCGCGCGGCGCCACCGTGCTGAACTGTCCGCGGGTGTTCGCGCGCTCCGGCGTCACCGCGGCGTTCAGTCGTTTTCGCGAGCACGGCGTCCGTACCGTGGTCGGCACCGACGGCTACAACCAGGATTTTCTCGGCGAACTCAATGCCGCCTCGATGATTTCAAAACTATCATCCGGCAAGGCCGATGTCGCTACCGCGCCCGAACTGATCGAAGCCGTGACCGCGACCGCCGCCGGCGTGCTCAGGCGTCCCGACCTTGGCGTGATTGTCCCGGGCGCCACGGCGGATCTCACCGTGGTCGACATGACCCATCCGCATCTGCGGCCGATGTATGATCCACGCCGTGGCCTGATCGCGCTGGCCAACCGCGCCAATATCGATCAGGTCGTGGTCGACGGCCACGTCCTCGTCGATGCCGGCCGCTATCTCAACGGCGACGAGGCCGCGATCATCGCGGCGGGCAATGCGGCGGTCGGCAGGATCTGGGATCTGCCGGAGGCCCGCGCCGCCTTCAGTGGTTGAGATCGCCGTCGGTCCGCGGTGATACGCCTTCGATCAGACCTGGGCTGAAGCTTTTGCCGCCGCCAGCATCTCGATGTGCGGCACCGCCTCGACCAGCTCGCGCGTGTAGGCGGTCCTGGGATTGTCGAACAGCGCGTGACTCTCGCCTTCCTCGACGATCTCGCCGTTGCGCAGCACGATGGTACGCTGGCACATCATGCGCACCACGTTGAGGTCATGGCTGACGAACAGGAACGACAACCCGTCCTCGCGGCGCAGCCGCTCCAGCAATTGCAGCACCACCGCCTGTACCGAGACGTCGAGCGCGGCGGTGGGCTCGTCCAGCACCAGCAGCCGCGGCTCGCAGGCGATGGCACGGGCGATGCCGATGCGGGCCTTCTGGCCGCCGGACAATTGATGCGGAAAGCGCTGCAGCAGGTCGGCCGGCAGGCCGACCCGGCTGGCGCATTCATGGACGCGCGACCGGAGCTTGTGGCCACTGCGCAGGCCGGCCAGTCGCATCAGGGGATGCGCGATGCAGTCGAACGCGGTGAAGCGCGGATTGAGGCTCTCGTTCGGATCCTGGAATACGATCTGGATGTCGCGGCGCTGCGGCGCCTTGTGGAAATCCCGCGCCGGGATGTGGCTGATGGATTGGCCGTCGAAATTGATCTGGCCCTCGCTCTGGTCGAGCAGCCGGCAGATCATCCGCGACGTCGTGCTCTTGCCGGAGCCGGATTCGCCGACCAGGCCGACGCTTTCGCCGGCCGCCATCGCCATCGAAAAGCTCTTCAGCGCCAGCGTGCCGTCGGGGAAGCGTTTCACCAGATTCTGTACGTCTAGCAGCGGCGGCGTGCCATTCGCCGGCGCCGGCCGTGGCACCGCGGCGATGGTCGGCGGCAGCGCGCGGTCCTCGCCGGTGACGAGATCCTCGACCCGCGAGGTGGCGGTCGGCGAGGCCGCGACCAGGCGCTTGGTGTAAGGGTGCTGAGGCGCGCGGAACAGCGTCAGCGCCTCGGCCTGCTCGACCAATTTGCCCTGTTCCATCACCACCACATTGCGGCAGTAGCGCGCGGCGAGCCCCAGGTCATGGGTGATCAGAATGGTCGCCATGCCCCGCTCGGCGGCGATCGACGCCAGCAGGTCCATCACCACTTTCTGCGTGGTGACGTCGAGACCGGTGGTCGGCTCGTCGGCGATCAGCAGCGCCGGATTGCAGGAGATCGCCATCGCGATCATCACGCGCTGGCACATGCCGCCGGACAATTCATGCGGATAGGCGCTCATGCGTTTCTCGGGATCGCGGATCTGCACCGCGCGCAGCAGATCGAGCGACTCGGCACGGGCCTGCTCGGCGGAGATTTTCTTGTGCGCGAGAATGGCGTCGGCGATCTGCTGGCCGACGGCCCGGATCGGGTTGAGCGCGCCGCGCGGATTCTGGAAGATCATGGCCATCGCCGAGCCGTGCATCTCGCGCAAGCCGGCGCTCGACAGTTTGGTGATCTCGCGGTCGCGGAACGAGATACGGCCGGCGCTGATCTTGCCGGCATTGTCGAGCAGGCGGGTAATGGCAAAGCCGGTCACCGACTTGCCGGAGCCGCTCTCGCCAACGATGCCGAGGGTTTCGCCTTGTCCGAGCGACAGCGAGACGCCGCGTACCGCCTCGACCGGGCCGCGCCGGGTCGAGAACGTGACATGCAGATTATCGATTTCGAGAAGGGGCTTGGTCATCTCGCTGACTCAGGTCCGCTGCCGGGGATCGAGAATGTCGCGCAGCCCATCGCCGAGCAGATTGAAGCACAGCACGGCCATCATCAGCGCCAGGCCGGGAAACGCCACCAGCCACCATTTGCCGGTCGAGATGAAGCGTGCGCCCTCGGCGACCATGATGCCCCATTCCGGCGTCGGCGCCTTCACGCCGAGGCCGATGAAGGACAGGCCGGCGGCGTTGATGATCGCCCAGCCGAGGTTCAGCGACATCTGTACCACCATCGCCGGCAGCACGTTGGGCAGCAGGAAACGCAGCACGACCGAGACGTGGCTTTCGCCGCTGGCGCGCGCGGCTTCGACCCAGCCGAGGTTGCGGCGCACGTTCACCTCGGCGCGGGCGAAGCGGATGTAGAACGGCAAATTGATGATCGCGGTGGCGATCACGATGTTCTCGACCCGGTTGCCGAGGGCGGCGACCATGGCCATTGCCAGCACGAATAGCGGGAACGCCATCAGCACGTCGACGAAGCGGCCGACGGCGCGGTCGAGCCGCCCGCCGGAATAGCCGCACAGCGCGCCGATCACCGCGCCCAGCACGAAGGAGATGCCGACGGCGGAGATGGCAATGGCGAGATCGAGCTGGGTGGCGACGATGATGCGGCTGAACACGTCGCGGCCAAGCTGGTCGGTGCCGGCCCAGTGCGCCCAGCTCGGCGGCATCAGGGCATTGGCGACGTTGGAGGCGATCGGATCGTAGGGCGCCAGCCAGGGCGCGAAGATGCCCACCGCGATCAACACGGTCGAGCCCGCGGCGGCGATGCCGGTGATAGGATTGCCGCGCAGGATGAACGCCGCATGCTGAAAGGTCGCGCTGTTCATCCGATGGAAATCCTGGGGTCGGCGATGCCGTAGAGCACATCCACGACCAGATTGACGATGACGAATACGAACGCCATCAGGAGAACGAAACCCTGCACCGGCGCATAGTCCGACGACAGCAGCGCATCGAGCGCGTAGGAGGCGACGCCGGGCCACGAGAACACTTTCTCGACCAGCACGTTGGCGCCGAGCATGGTGGAGAACACGATGCCGGCGATGGTGATGACCGGGAGAATGGCGTTGCGCAGCGCATAGGTGACGACGATGCGCCACCATGACAACCCGACCGATCGCGCGGTGCGGACGAAGTCGCTGCCGAGCGAGGCCAGCATCGAGGCGCGGGTGATGCGCGCCAGGGGCGCGATCACGAACAGCGCCATGGTGCAGGCGGGCAGGATCAACTGCTTGAAGGCCGCCCACCAGCCCTCGAGGTCACCGGCGATCAGGAAGTCGATCAGCAGGAAGCCGGTATGCCGGGGCGGCTGGCTGATGAAGATATCGACGCGGCCGGTCGGGTCAGGCGCGATGCCGAGCAGATAATAGAACACATAGATCAGCAGCAGTCCGGAGACGAAGGTCGGCACGCAGACGCCAAGCGCGCAGAAGAAGCGAACGCCGTGGTCGACCAGCGAGCCCGGTTTGAGCGCGGCGAGAATGCCGAGCGGAATTGCCAGCACCATGGCGATCAGCAGCGCCGAGAAGGTCAGCTCCAGCGAGGCGGGCAGGCGGTCGTGCAGATCCTTGGTGACGGTCTGGCCGGTCATCAGCGAACGGCCGAGATTGCCGCGGCCGACATCGTAGAGATACAGCACGAGTTGGGTGGGCACCGGCTTGTCGAGGCCCATCTGCTTGCGGATGGTCTCGATCTCCTCCTTGCCGGCATTCGGGCCGGAGGCGAAGAATACCGCGGGATCGCCCGGCAGCACGCGCATCAAGAGGAACGTGAAAATCAGCACGCCGAACAACGCCGGCAAGGACGAGGCAAAGCGTCGCGCGGCGCGTCTAGCGGTCGAGGCCAGCTTCATCAACACAAAGGGTACGCTTTCATCGGTCGTGTAAAATTGAAACACACTGCTCATAACCGTCATTGCGAGGAGCCCTTGCGACGAAGCAATCCAGTTCTTTTGGCGTTAGCCGTTTCTGGATTGCCGCGTCGCTTCGCCAAGGGGAAAGCCAATAGGCTTTCCCTGACCTCGCAATGACGGCCGCAACGGTCCGATGCAATTGCAAAAACCGCTTAAAAAGACCGGGGCGCCATTGACCGGCGCCCCGGCTATTCACATCGCTCGTTCTATCACTTCCGGCTGAGGTCGCGATAGTCGACCTGGCGGTGGAACTGGTAGGTGTAGCCGGTGAGCGTCGGCGCCATCACGGCATCCTGGCTCGGCTGCCACAACGGCACCTGCGGCATCTGGTCGAAATTGATCGCATTCAACTTGATGCCGTCGACTTCGTACTTGGCCTTGTCCGCCTCGAAGCGGGCTTCCTGCGCGATGCTGGTCAGCTCGGCATTGTCGATCGAGCTGTAGTTCCAGCGCTGGTTGCCGGTGTAGAAGTTGCGGTAGAAATAATCGGTCGACGGCAGCCAGGCGACGATGCCTTCGGTGAAGAACGACAACTTCTTCTCGGTGATCTGCGTCGACATCTGCGCGTCCGGCAGCTTCTGGATATCGACCTTGATGCCGCCGACTTCGTACTTGGCTTTGTCCGCCTCGAAGCGGGCTTCCTGCGCGATGCTGGTCAGCTCGGCATTGTCGATTGAGCTGTAGTTCCAGCGCTGGTTGCCGGTGTAGAAGTTGCGGTAGAAATAATCGGTCGACGGCAGCCAGGCGACGATGCCTTCGGTGAAGAACGGCAGCTTCTTCTCGGTGATCTGCGTCGACATCTGCGCGTCTGGCAGCTTCTGGATATCGACCTTGGTGCCGATCTTGGCCAGCGACTCCTTCAGCAGTGCCGCCATCGGCTCGGCGGTGGCCGACTGGCCGACGTTGAAGCTGAAGGTGGTGGAGAATCCGTCCGGGAAGCCCGCGGCTGTCAGATAGGCCTTGGCCTTGACCAGATCGAGCTTCATCGGCTGCTTGATCGGGAAACCGCCGCTCGGCGGCTTGCCGTCGGCCCAGGTCGCGCCGGTCAGCAATTCGCCGCGGCTGAACAAAGCCGCCTTGTACATGTCGTCATAAGGCAGGGCATAGGCGACGGCGCGGCGGACATCCGCCTTGTC
This sequence comes from Tardiphaga sp., assembly GCA_014377915.1. Next base: position 13,281 of record JACMOT010000310.1, on the reverse strand, counting down.
GAAGGGCGGCATCTGGTTGTTCATCGAGATGAAGGTGATGGCGTTATACTGCGGCGTCGAGATCACCTGCAGCTTGCCCTTGGCTTCGAGCGACTGCGCATCGCTGGCCTGCAGATCGATGACGATATCGACATCGCCCTTTTCGACCAGATTGGCGCGCGTCGAGGGCTCGGGCACCGACTGCAGGATCAGGCGCTTGAAATAGGCCTGCTTGCCACCTGGGCCGCGATTCCACTCGTCGTTGCGCTTCAGGATGACCTGTTCGCCGGGCTTGAAGGTTTCGATGGTGTAGGCGCCGGACCCGGCGGTGTTCTCCTTCAGCCAGGCCTGCGCCCAGGGATCTTCCTCGGTGACATGGGCCTTGGCGAGTTTCGAATTGATGATGATCGGATAGACCGTGGCGAGGTTCGGCAACGCCAGCTTGTCGGGCTTCGGCAGCGTCACTTCGAAGGTCAGGGGATCGATCACCTTGAACTGGCTGGCGTCGGTCAGCGAACCGGTCAGCAACTGCGCCTTGCCGAGGATCTTCGCGGTCACGGCGCGATCGAGCGACCACTTCACGTCTTCCGCGGTCACCGGGCTGCCGTCCTGGAATTTGGCGTCCTTGCGCAGCTTGAAGGTGATCTTCAGGCCGTCCGGGCTGACATCGAAGGATTCGGCCAGCTCGCCGCGGATGGTGTCGAGATCGAACACCCATTTGCCGTTGAGCTGCTTGCGACCGAACGAGACCAGCCGGTCATAGGTCGAGAGGCTGACGGCGAAGGCTTCGCGGGTGGAGCCGGGAATGTTGGGATCCAGCGTATTGACCGAGGCCCCGGTCACGTAACGCAGTGTCTCGGCGCGGGTCTGCGCCTTGACCGGGTGTGCCGCGACCACGAAGGCCAGCGCGGCGGCGGCGCCCAGCATCTGCTTCGAAAACGAGAGTTTCATTACCCTATCCTTTGAATTGAACAACAAACCCGAGAAGGCCGCGCGCAGCGACGAACTATTCGAACCCTAAAGCAATTAACGCGCCAATTGTCGCACAGGTTACTCCCTGCGACATCGTGGTCGAGCCGCGCCGGGCGGCTATTACCGCCGCCTGATGCCGCTCAGACCTTTCTGACGATGGAGGCCTGTTTCACGTCATAGGCCTGGAACGAGGCCCAATGCTGCTCGATATCCGCGCAGAAAAGTCCTCGCGTCAAGCCTTGCACCAGTTTCGGCACCGCGGTCGTCATCGCGTTGATCGACGAGGCGGACGCCCCGAAGCTCATGGTCGCGGCGATGGCAAACAAATGGATATCCGCGATCCAGGGTGTCTGGCCAACGACGCGTTCGCTCAGCGCGTAATCCTCGGCGAGATAGGGAAATTGGCCGAGCCGCGCGTTGCGCTCGTCGTCCGGCGGCTGGTAGCGGTCGGTCCAGGTCGCGATATTTTCCGCGCAATTCCGCAATTCGCGTCGGCCGGCAAAATCCATCTCGATGCCGGTGCCGCAGATCACGAAGTCGGCCTGATAGGTCCCCGACGGCGTCTGCAATTCAACCGTATTGCCCAGCTGTTGGGCAGACTCGACCGGCGAGCCTTCATGCAGATGAAAGCCGGCGTGGCGGGCGCAACGGTCCCAGGTCGGCTGCGGAAATCCCTCGCGCATTTCGAGCACGGTTTTCATGAACCGCCAGCGCCAGGCATCGTCGAGATCGCTGAGGTGACGCAGGAAGCCGCGGAAGGTCAGCCAGTGGTACGGCTGAACTGTCTGGACTTCGGCGCGGCGGCACAGCAGGTGCACTTCGGCGCCGGCCTCCAGCGCGGTGGCGGCATTGTCGAAGGCCGACGCGCCGGCGCCTATCACCGCTACTCGCTTGCCGCGCAGCGCGGCAAAGTCGACCGGCTCCGCGCCGGTCACGCACAGTGAGGACGGCAAATGGCGCAGCGCGGGCGGCCGGGTCCAGTTGCCCATGCCCTCCTGGCCGGTCGCCAGCACGATCTTTCGCGCAAACAGCGTCTCCAGGCTGTCGCCGCTCTGCACGGTAATCGCAAGCAGGCCATTGGCCGCGGGTGCGATGTCGATCACCTCGCAGCCATTGCGCACGGGAACGTCGACCATGCGCCTGACCCACATCAGATAGTCGACCCAATGACCGCGCGGAATGCGGTCGAGATTATCCCAATGCTCCTTGCCGAACATCGCCTCATGCCATGACTGGTAGGTCAGGCTCGGGACGTCGAGATCGGGGCCGGTGAAATGTTTCGGGCTGCGCAGCGTGGGCATGCGCGCATAGCTCAGCCACGGGCCTTCCTGGCCTTCCTCGGCCTTGTCCAGCACCAGAAAATTGGTCACCTGCGAGCGCAGCAGGCCGAAGCCGATGGCGATCCCGGATTGACCGGCGCCGACGATCAGGACGTCCAGCGCGGGCTGGCCGTCGGGGCCGGGCTTCGGTTTCAGCCATGGCGCATTGGGGTGGGCGGTCTTTTGCAGGTCGTCGCGAACCTGCGTTTCCAGCGCTGCCAGATCATCGCTCATGCCGCGAGCCAGCCGCCATCGACCGGCAACACGGTGCCCGTCGTGAACGATGATGCGTCGCTGGCAAGATGCAGCGCGGTCTGCGCGACTTCCTCGGCCTGGCCGAACCGCTTCATCGCATGGCGATTGCGCGACGCGTCGCGGATCGGCTCCGGATCGGCGTGGCGGGCAAAACTGCGCCGCAGCAGCGGCGTGTCGATGGCGCCGGGCGCGATGGCGTTGACGCGAATGCCGTCGGTGGCGAAATCCACCGCCATGGTCTGCGTCAGGCTGATGATCGCACCCTTGGCGGCGATATAGGCGGTGTTGCCCTTGCCGCCGGCGACGGCGAGCTGGGACGTCAGCGTGATGATCGAGCCCTTGCCCTGTCTTTGCATATGCGGGATCGCCGCGCGCGCCCACAGCCAGGTGCCGCCGACATTGGTGCGGAACACCGCGTCCCAGTCGGCCGGATCGGTGGTCAGCACGGTGCCGCCGACGGAGAAGCCCGCCGAGGTCATCAGCACGTCGACGCGGCCGTGGCGGGTCGCGATCTCGTCGACGGTCGCTTGCGCAAAAGCGGCATCGGCGACGTCGCCCTGGTGAATCGACGCCGTGGCGCCGATGGCATCCCGGGTGGCCCGCAGCCCGGCTTCGTCGCGATCGACCAGGGCTACGAAAGCGCCTTCCTGCGCAAACAGGATCGCACTGGCCTGGCCGATTCCGGAGCCGCCGCCGGTGATGATCGCGACGCGTCCTTCGAGTCTCATCTTATTTTCCTTCGTGATGACGTGCCGACCAATGGCTCAGATCGGCCGCGGAATCGGCGCAGCCAAACCGCGCGCGCCAATGATATTCGTGGTCCAGACGCGTAACCGATAGCGGTGCGCGATCGATCTCGCTGTGCAGATCGATGGTCGGTGTCTCGCCGTTCTCCGCCAGCCGGCAGACGAAGCCGGGATTCAGCGCGGCCAGTTGCTGGCCCCATTGCAGCGCAGCAAACGGCGTGCCGTTGGAAATATTGTAAAGCCGATGCCGCGGCTTGGCTGCTTCGATCAGCAGGACCAGCGCGTCGGCGACGTCGGTGGCATAGACCCAGTCGCGGACGCCGGGCCTCGGCAGCAGCGCCGCGCGGTCTTGCTGCATCGCGGCGAGAATTTGCATCGGCGGGCTCAGCGTGTCGCGAACGCCGGTAGCGCGCTCCCACGGGCCGAACACGGCGCTGAGCCGTACGCTGATGATATCGAACGTCCACAAGGCGGCCAGTCGCGCCGCCACTTTCTCGGAGGCGAATTTGGTGATCGCATATAGCGACACCGGGTCGCAGGGCAGTTCTTCATCGAGCAGCGCATGCCGGAACGCGGTCTCGCCATAGGCGCCGGCGGAGGACAGGTTGATGACCCGCCGGATGCCGTGGCGGCGTGCCGCCACCAGGATCGGCGTCTGTGCCAGCAAATTGACCTGCAGGATGGTCTCCGGATCAGCCGCGTCGCGCTCGGCGCCCGCGGTAATGGCCGCGCCCAGCACGATGCTATCGAAACCGCCGGCGATCACATCCTCCACCGCGGCGCGGTCAAGAATATCGCCGGTTGTGACGGTCAGCCGGTCGGCGTGGCCCATGAATGCGCGCTGCGCAGTCGGGGGCAGCCCGGCGCGGTCGAACAACGTCACCGCGTGGCCGCGCGCCAGCAGCGCCGCGGCGATATTGAGGCCGACAAAGCCGGTGCCGCCAAATACCAGAACGTTCATCGATCAATCCAGCGGCCGCAATGGCGGCCGTTCCGGTCTCTCTTTGGACCATCGACGCGGACCGCGCCAAGCCTGTTTTCCGGGCGCATGGCGCTCATGTTGCGGGCAATGCCGCCAGCACGGCGTCACCGGTCTTTCGGGTGTGGTCGCTGAGCGTGGCCGCGAAGCCTTCGGCGTCACGCGCGCGAAGCCGCGCCATGAAGGCTTCGTGTTCTTTCACCGACGCCATCCAGCGCTCGGCATTGTAATTGGCGGTGGCACGGGCGCGAAAAATATTGGCGTTCAGCGTGGTCCAGATGTTGAGCAGTACGGCATTGCCGGCCAGTCGGGTAATCTCGACATGGATCTCCTGGTTCAACCGGAAATACGCCGCGCGCGAGGAGGCGTCGTGCAGCGCGACGAGCCGGGCGTGCATGGCGTCGAGCCGGACGATGTCGGCGTCGGTGACGCGCGCGGCGGCCTGCGCGCCGGCGACGGCGTCGAGCGCCACCATGATTGCAAAACTATTGGCGAGGTCGTCGTGGTGGATCGGCGTCACCACCGGGGTGCGGTGCGGGCGCAGTTCGATCAGGCCTTCGGCGGCGAGAATCTTGAACGCCTCGCGCAATGGCGTGCGCGACACGCCAAAGGTTTCGCACAGCATTTTTTCGGGCAGCGCGGCGCCGGCCTGCAATTCACCATCGACGATCATCTCGCGCACCTTGGCGACCAGTTGATCATGCAGCGACATCCGCTCCAACGGACGCTTGGAATGGTCCGATGACAGCTTCAGCCGGGTTGGCTTGAAGCGCGTGCGCAGCACGGCACGTTGGGCGACGTCACTCATCGATCGGCTCGCTCGGACAGGTCTCATGCCTCAAATTCACGGATCCCGCCTAAAGATACGGCACCCTCTGTCACTGAAGGCTAAATACTACGTATTGAATTAACAAGGTAAAACTTTAATTGCATATCGTATCCGATTTGGCACGGGGTTTGCTGCGAGGGGCTGTCACGGCGAACTCACCGTCCCCATTCCGGAGATTGCGATCATGAAGAAGATTCTGTTCGGCGTCCTTGTCGCGCTCGGCATGGCTACTCTCGCGCCGTCCGTCGTGCTGGCGCAGTCCGACCCCGTCATCAAGCTGGGCTATGCCAAATGCGCGCATTGCACGCCGATGTCGCTGATGCCGCAATATGCCAAGGGCGTTCAGGTCGAAGCCATCGGCTTCAACACCGGCACCGACGTACTGACGGCGCTGATCTCGAAGAACCTCGACGTCGCGCAGGTGACCTATCTTCATTATGCCATCGCGCTCGACAAGGGTTTTGACGTCGTCGCGATCTCCGGTCAGATCAATGGCGGTTCGGCGATGCTGGTCGGCAACGACGTTCCGGTCACGCCGAACGACTGGGATTCGCTGAAGAAGGTGATCGCCGACTACAAGGCGGCCGGCAAGCCGTTCCGGGTCGCGGCCTCGCGTGGCAACGCCCAGGACATCCACATGCGCGGCGCCTTCGCCAAGCAGGGCATCGACATCAACAAGGACGTCCAGTTCATCAACATCCCGAATCCGTCGGATCACCTGCAGGCGCTGCGCCGCGGCGAGATCGAGTTGATCGCCACCACCGAGCCGTTCGCGACCCAGATCCTGCAGAACAAGGCCGCCAAGATGTTCGGGCTTCCCTATGACCAGGCCGCCGGCAAGTTGACCAACCTAATCCTGACCCGCTCCGACGTGGTGAAGGACAAGCCGAAGCAGCTCGAGGATACCGTGCGCGGCATCATCAAGGTCAATGAATTCATCTCGGCCGACAAGGCTGCCTTTGTCGACGTGATTTCCAAGGTCACCGGCCTCGACAAGGCGATCGCGACCGGCGCCGTCGAAAACCTCGAGCCGGATACCAGGATGTACCGCGCCTCGGCACTCGCCATCGCGGCGATGATGCGCGACCTCAAATACATCAATTCCGACGTCTCCGCCGCGGTCGAGAAGAACATGAACTACACGTTCCTGGAGGCCGCGACCGGCAAGCCGAAAACCGAACTCGGCTATTGAGCATGGCCATGGCCAGCCTGCTCCGGTTCAGGAAGCTTGATCGCTACATCGTGCCGGTGCTGATCCTGGCCGGCTGGGAAGCCTTCTCGCGGTCGGGCGCCTTGCCCGCCGCGTTATTGCCGGCGCCCTCGACCGTGCTGTGGGCGTGGGGCGACTGGGTGTTCGGCACCGACGGCAACACCCAGACCTATAGCGGCCACTGGGTGTTGGACATGCTGGCCAGCCTGACGCGCGTGGTGGCGGGATTCGGTATCGCCACGGTGCTGGCGGTCGCGGCCGGCGTCGCGATCGGCTGGTCGCGCAGCATCGAGACCATCATCGAGCCGACGCTGCAGATGCTGCGGCCGATTCCGCCGGTGTCGTGGATTCCGCTGGCGATCATCTGGTTCGGCATCGCCAACAAGCCGGCGATCTTCCTGGTGTTTCTCGGCGCCTTCTTTCCGATTCTGCTCAACACCATCCATGGCGTGAAGAACTGCGACCGCAATCTGATCCGCGCCGGCGCCATGGTCGGCGGCGGCAACCGGCAATTGCTGCGCTTCATCGTGCTGCCGGCGGCGCTGCCCAGCATCTTTGCCGGGCTGCGGATCGGCGTCGGCTCGGCCTGGATGCTGACGGTGACCGCCGAAATGGTCGCGGTGAAAAGCGGCCTCGGCTATGTGCTGTGGGATTCGTATTATTTCCTGCGCTACGATCTGGTGCTCGCCGCGATGGCCAGCATCGGGTTGCTCGGCTTCCTCAGCGACCTCGCGATCCGCACGGTGATGGCCCGGGTGCTGCACTGGCAGCGCAACACCACGATCGCGGGAGAATAGTCGATGGCCACGATCGAGATCTCCCACGTCTCCAAGATCTTCAAGGACGCCAAGCGCAAGGCGGATGTCATCGCGCTCGACGACATCAATCTGGAAGTGACGAAGAACCAGTTCGTCTGCCTGCTCGGGCCGAGCGGTTGCGGCAAATCCACGCTGCTCAACATGATCGCCGGCTTCGAAAAACCGAGTTCCGGCACGGTGACGGTCGACGGCCAGTTGGTAACGGCACCAGGCTCCGAGCGCGGCGTCGTGTTCCAGCAGGCCAATTTGATGCCATGGCTGCCGGTCTGGGAAAATGTCGGCTTTCATCTGCTGCTGCGCGGTGGCCAGAAGGAAGTCCGCCGCGCCGCGGCGCAGCGTTACATCGACATGGTCGGGCTCACCGGCTTCGAGAATCATTATCCGTCCGAATTGTCCGGCGGCATGAACCAGCGCGTCGGCATTGCCCGCGCGCTGCTGATGAATCCGCAGGTGATCCTGATGGACGAGCCCTTTGGCGCGCTGGATGAGCAGACCCGGATGGACATGCAGAACGAGCTGGTGCGGATCTGGCAGCAGCACCAGGGCACGATCGTCTTTGTTACCCATGGCATCGACGAAGCCCTGACGCTCGGCACCCATGTCGCCGTGATGAGCGCGCGCCCGGGAAAAATCCGCGAAATCATTCCGATCGACCTTGAGCGGCCGCGCGATATCACCAGCCCGCAATTCAACGCGATCAAGCGCCATGTGCTCGATTTGCTGCGCGCCGAGCGGGCCAGTCCCGCCCTCGAAACCCTGGATAGCTGATGACCAAACGTGTTCTCCTCGGCCAGCTCACCCCGTCCTCCAACACCGCGCTGGAGCCGATCACCGCCGCGATGCTGGCCGAACTGCCGGAAGTCTCCGCGCATTTCTCGCGTTTCAAGGTGACGGAAATCGCGCTGTCCAGCACCTCGCTCGCGCAATTCGACACCAGCGAGATTCTTCGCGCGGCGGAATTGCTGGCCCATGCCAGGGTCGACGTGATCGGCTGGAACGGCACCTCGTCGGGCTGGCTCGGCTTCGAGACCGACCTCCGGCTGTGCGAGCAGATCACCGCGGCGACCGGCATTCCGGCCACCACCTCGATGCTGGCGCTCAACGAGATCCTGACCACCACCGGGGTGAAGACGCTCGGCTATGTCACGCCCTATCTCGACGAGGTGCAGGCGAAGATCGTGAAGAATTATGCCGAACTCGGCATCGCCTGCCGCGGCGACCGTCATCTTGGCCTGCGGGACAATTTCTCGTTCTCCGATGTGCCGGTGGCGCAACTGGAGCAGATGACGCGCGAGGTCGCCGGCGACAAGCCCGATGCGATCGCCATCATCTGCACCAATCTGCGCGTCGCGCCCTCGGTGGCGATGCTGGAGCGGGAGACCGGCCTGCCGGTCTACGACACCATCGCCACCGTGCTGTGGAAATGCCTCAAGCTTGCCGGCGTCGACACCAAAAGGGTAAAACAGTGGGGTTCGCTGTTCCAGAACGTCTGATCTGATCGCGCCAGTATTTCTCAATCCAGGGGAGGCCGGCCATGGCCGCTTTCGACACCGTCATCCGTCACGGCACCATCGCCACCGCCAGCGACACCTACAAGGCCGACGTCGGCATCAAGCACGGCCGCATCGTCGCGATCGGCGAGGCGCTGACTGACGCCGACGAGACCGTCGATGCGTCGGGCCTGTTGGTGCTGCCCGGCGGCATCGACAGCCATGTCCATATTTCGCAGCCGTCCGGGCCAGGCATCGTGATGGCCGATGATTTTGCCAGCGCGACGCGCGCCGCGGCCTTCGGCGGCAACACCTTCGTGATGCCCTATTGCCTGCAGGCCAAGGGCCAGACGCTGCGCGAGGCGCTCAAGGAATATCATGCGCTGGCCGAGCAGAATTGCCACATCGATCATTCCTTCCATCTGATCATCGCCGATCCCACCGAAGCGGTGCTCGGGCAGGAATTGCCGGCGCTGATCGCCGACGGCTATACCTCGCTGAAGATCTTCATGACCTATGCCGATCTGGCGCTCAGCGATTACCAGATCCTCGACGTGCTGTCGGTGGCGCGGGAATCCGGCGCGCTGGTGCAGATCCATGCCGAGAATTACGACGCGATCCGCTTTCTGGCGGACCGGCTGGAGCGGGCAGGGAAGACCGGTCCCTATTACCACGCGATCTCGCGACCGATCGCGGTCGAGCGCGAGGCGACCCACCGCGCCATCTCGCTGTCGGAGCTGATCGACGTGCCGATCGTGGTGGTGCATGTCTCGAACCGCGAGGCGATGGAAGAGATCCGCCGCGCGCAGCAGCGCGGACTGAAGATCGTCGGCGAAACCTGCCCGCAATATCTGGTGCTGACCGCCGAAGATCTGAAGGACCTCGGCATGGAGGGCGCGAAATATGTCTGCTCGCCGCCGCCGCGCGATCTCGCCAGCCAGCAGGCCTGCTGGGAGGGCCTGCAGCAGGGCGTGTTCACGCTGTTCTCGTCGGACCATTGCCCGTTCCGCTATGATGATGTCGAGGGCAAGCAGCCGCCGAATGCGCGAACCTCCTTTCGCTGGATTCCGAACGGCATCCCCGGCATCGAGACGAGGCTGCCGATCCTGTTCTCGGAAGGCGTCAGCAAGGGACGCATTACGCTGAACCAGTTCGTCGCGCTGACCTCGACCAACCACGCCAAGACCTATGGCCTGGCCGGCAAGGGCTCGATCGCGGTCGGCTATGACGCCGACATCGCGCTGTGGGACCCCCGGCGTACCGCCAGGATCGCGCAGTCCGATCTGCACCATGGCGCCGACTACACGCCCTATGAGGGCATCGAGATCACCGGCTGGCCGGTCGCCACCATGCTGCGCGGCAATTTTGTCATGCGAGACGGCGAACTGGTCGGTAACAAGGGGGCGGGGCGTTATGTCAGCCGCGGGCCGACGACTTCGATGCAATCAACGACAGGCTGATCTAGAATGACGTCGTGGTTGAAACACCAGCCCCTCCCCGTCATGGCGAGGAGCGGTCAGGGTTCATCCTACGCTGGCGCAAAGCAGAACGGAAAGTCACGCGCGATAACATTGCGGGTGCTTCGTAGGCAGAAGTCCTACAAGAATGATTTTCTCAAATTCTGCGCCATCTCGAGATGGTGCTTCAGCGCCGGCAGCGTCTTGCTAGCCCAGTTCTTCAGGTCCGCATTGTCGCCGCTTTTGGCGTAACGCTCGAACAGGTTGACCGCGTCCTTGTGCGCGCTGATCTGATAGTCATTAAAGTCCGACGAAAATCCTTTGCCGGTCGCGCCTTTCAGCCTGTCGAGCTTGCTCTGATGCGCGCTGTCGAGGCTGGTCGGAATTTCGGCCTTGACCTTGCCGCTGCTGACCAGGCCCTTCAGCTCGGTGCTGGTCCTGGTGTGATCGGTCACCATCATCGCGGCGAACGGTTGTTCGGAGGCGCTGCCCTTGTCCTGCGCGAGCTTGCTGGACTCAATCTCGAACATGTCGCTGATCGCGGCTTCCTTGACGAAGTCGGCGGTGGTCGGTGCGATGCCGAGGGTGGAGTTCACGCCGGTCTTCTCGCCGACCGACTGGGCGAGGACCGGGGTGACGAGGAGCAGGCTTCCAAGAATGATGGCGGTGCGTTTCATGGGATCTCCGATCAGCTCGCGCTTGGCTGGTGTGAATTGGCCGGGTTCCTAACGGCATGCTTCCATTTCGGTTCCGTGGCTGGCGCGCGCATGAACCGGACCTGTGATATGACTGGGCATCCCGGAGTTTCGCCAGCATCCCACCGGAAAGCCGATGCCACCTCGTGTCTCAGGACTGCTCGCCGCGATGGCCATGCTGTTGGCGACGCCGCTGTGCGGGCGTGCCGCGGAGATCGACACCGAACATCTGTTCGGCTTCATGCTGGGCTCGGACGTCGGTCGCGTCGGCGAGCGCGAGATTCAGTTTCAGACCACCGGGCGGTTGTCGCGGGCCGGCGGAAACTATCGCGCCCTCTCGCAGGATATCGAGCTGGAGTTCACGCCGGCGCCGGATTTCCGCGTCGAGCTCGGCACGCGGTTCGCGGCCTATGCTATCCGCGGTGTGCCTGGGCTCGACGATCGGCGCCAGCTCGGTTGGCAGGGCGTGTCGGTCGATCTGCGCTACCGCTTTCTCGATCGGGACTCCGCGCCGTTCGGCCTGACGCTGGCCGTGGAAGGCAACACCAGCCGGATCGAGGAAGGCGCCGGGATGCCCGCGCGTTCCACCGGTGCCGAGATCGTCCTGGCGCTGGACCGCGAACTCGTCCCTGGCTACCTGGTCGCCGCGCTGAACCTGCTGTACCAGCCGGAATGGACGAGGCTCACAGGCGCCATGGTGACAGAGCGGGAAGCGACGGTCGGGGTGGCGGCGGCGCTGCTGGCGCAGCCGCGGCCCGGGCTGTTGCTGGGCGGCGAAGCGCGCTATCTGCGCAGCTATGACGGAATCGGCCTGCGGGAATTTTCCGGCGACGCGCTGTTCATCGGACCGACCGCCTATCTGCAGCTGTCGGAGCGCGCCCGGCTGACGGCGGCGTGGAGCATCCAGGCCTGGGGTCACCGGGCGGGTGCCGGCGGCGCGCTCAACCTGGTCGGCTTCGAACGCCACCAGGCCCGGCTGATCTATGGAATTAATTTCTGAATTGGTAGGTGGCTGCCCAACGCTGGTATCGGACTGTTGGCGTTTCGAAGTACCCTGAAACTTCGTCGCTGCGGGCTCGTTTCTGCTTGTGCTATGCTGTGCGCAAGCGAGGAGCCCTGGCATGAATCCCATCGATCTGATCGTCACGGTCTGCGCGGTGCTGTCGCCGACCATTTGCGAGGAAACCCATCTGGTGTTCTCGTCGGATATTTCGCTGCGGCAATGCAGCATGGGCGCGCCGCCCTATATCGCCAAATGGGTCGGCGAACACCCGAAATGGCAGGCGGTGCGATGGCGCTGCGAATATCCCCGGCACGACCGCGCCGACGCGGCAGTCGCCAAATCCGGTTAGTTCGAAGTCCGGTTAGTTTCAAGTCTGGGCCGCTATTTGCCGCACTCCGTCAGATCCTTGTCGGCGATGACGAATACCGCGCCGGCCTTGACCTCGATGTCGCGCACCATGCAGATCCGCGCGTCGCGATATCCTACTTTGGCATCATAGCGACCCGGCGCGACATCGGTAATCCGTAGCCGCTCGTCATGATCGACCTCGTGGTCCTTGTCGTTCAGCGTCTGGTTCGGACCCCAGTCATTCCTGCCCGGTACCGAGAGCTGGAAGCTCGAGATCGTTTCAGTTGTCAGGTTCCAGAGCCGGATGCCCTTGCCCTGCGCGGCCAGATGGCTGGCGCTGGCCAGCAGGATGGCGGCTGTTATGACCGGCAATCGCATCTCGGTCCTCCCTTTTCTGGATTGCTACCACAGCCGGCGCGACGGACACCAGCCGTGCCTGTCTTGCAATGCAACAACAGCGGCGGTTTCGCGCGCGTGATTTTCCGCTATCATCGATCGAACATCCGCAACCCCGGGAGCAAGGCGATGACGCGGACAAGATGGCTTCTCCGGGCGGTGCTGGTTCTGGCGCTGTTGGGGGGGCCTGGCCTGGCGCAAGCGGACGATGCCAACGACTATCCCACCGCGGTCCGGTCCGACTATGTGTTCGGCTGCATGAAGGCCAATGGCGATAATCGGTTATCGCTGGACCAGTGCGCCTGTTCCATCGACGTCGTCGCCTCCCTGCTGCCCTATGCGCGCTACGTCACCGCCGAGACGGTACTGAGCATGGCGCAGGTGCAGGGCAATCTCGGCGGCCAGTTCCGCTCGTCGCCGCAAGCCACCACCGCGCTCGCCGACCTGCGTCGCGCCCAGGCCGAGGCCGAAGTGCGCTGCTTCTGATACATGGTTGGCCTTTGCGAGCTGTTGACCGGATTTTTTTTGGCGGATCGCGAAACATGAAAGATTGGAATCGTGTCCCGGACGCGGTGCGGCATCCTCAGGCGATGCGCTTGCATCCCCGCGATGCCGCCCCGCGGAGCCGGGATCGTATCAGGCAATGGCGTTTCTGGTGTTCCCGGCTCCGCGGCGCCTGGCGCCTCCCCCCGGGGCGCCTGCGCCGCTTCCGGGGCAAGTGCCTGGCAGGTCCCCGCCTTGGCTCGGCTACATCCCCGCAGGCTCCGCCTTCCATTCTCCCTCGC
>JACMOT010000309.1 GCA_014377915.1 Tardiphaga sp. | reverse complement strand
TTGTCGGCAGCCGCGATCTCATTCGCGTCGCGGTGGCGCGCGATCCGCGCCAGGCGATCCCGCTGCACGGCAGCTATCTCGGTTCGGCGGGTGCCTTCCTCGGCATGGATGTCAGTATTAATGTGGTCTCGGCCGGTGCCGACGCAAAGGTGGAAAGCTAGCATGCTCATCAAGGTCGGCTTCGAGATCACCTACTACGCCGCGACGCCGACGCCGATGGTGACGATGCTCAGCATCCACCCGTCGCGTTACGGCGACATCGTCGGTACCGAGTCGATCACCACCGATCCCAACGTGCCGATCACCTATTATCGCGACAGCTTTGGCAATGTCTGCGGCCGCCTCGTCGCGCCGGCTGGTGGCATCACCTTTCACGGCAACACGCTGGTGCGCGATTCCGGCCAACCTGATCTGATCGTGCCTTCGGCGCAGCAATTGCCGATCGACCAGCTGCCCGATGAGTGCCTGCTTTATCTGATGGCGAGCCGCTATTGCGAGACCGACAAGCTGACCGACGTGGCGTGGTCGCTGTTTGGCCATACCGATCCGGGCTGGAATCGCGTGCAGACCATCATCGGCTTTGTCCACAAGCACGTGAAGTTCGGCTACCAGCACGCCCACGCGATGAAGTCGGCGCTGGACGTCTATGAGCAGGGCAATGGCGTGTGCCGCGATTACGCGCATCTGGCGCTGACCTTCTGCCGCTGCATGGGGATTCCGGCACGCTACTGCACCGGCTATATGGGCGACATCGGCATCATCCCCGATGGCTCGGTGATGGATTTCTCGGGCTGGTTCGAGGTCTATCTGTCGGGCCGCTGGTACACCTGCGACGCCCGCCACAACAAGGCGCGCATCGGCCGCATCCTGATGGGCACCGGCCGCGACGCCGCCGACGTGGCGCTGACCACCAGTTTCGGCCGCATGGACCTGGTGAAGTTCTTCGTCATCTCGGACGAGATCAAGCAGGAAGCGGCGTAGGCGTTCGATGGCTGCTCCGGATCTCGTCTTTGTCTATGGAACCCTGATGCGCGGCTCCGACCATCCGATGTCGCGGCGGCTCGCGGCGTCGGCCGAGTTTCTGGGCGAAGCCCGCTGCCAGGGCAGGCTTTACATGGTGGCGCATTATCCGGGGCTGCTGCGATCGGATGACGTCGCGGACATCGTGTTCGGCGAACTGTACCGCGTGCATGACGACGATGAATTGCTTGCCGTGCTTGACGAGTATGAGAGCATCGGTCCTGGCTACGCGGCACCGACGCTGTATTTGCGCGAGACGTTGTCGGTGACGCTGGCCGACGGCGCGGTGGCGGAGGCGTGGACCTATATCTACAATCGCCGCATCGATGAAGCGAAGCGGATCGTATCCGGCAGATTTCTGGAGCAATAATTTCCCATGTCGTCCCGGGCCAGCGAGCAAGACGAGCGCCGACCCGCGACCCATAGCCTCCATCCCATCATGTCCAGGCTGTTGTGTGAGCCGCGATTAAACCGCGAACTCGGAGGGGATGGGTCCCGGCTCCGCGTTCTCTGACGCTCACTTGGCCGGGACCACAGGGAGTTACTTCTTCTTCCCCATCGCCTCCGCTGCGAACAGCACCATGGCGATCGCCGTGAATCCAAGCCCGATCCAGCTCACATAGGTCGCGCCGCCATGCGACACCGCGGTGCCGGAGACCGCCGAGCCCACCGCGCCGCCAAAGAAGAACAGGCCCATATACAGCGCGTTGAGCCGGCTGCGCACTTCCGGCGCCAGCGTGAAGATGGCGCGTTGTCCGACGATCAGATGGGTCTGCGACCCGGCGTCGAGCAGGATGCCGGCCAGCACGAAGGCCGTCAGCGAGCCGGTGCCACCGATCCAGGTCAACACGAAGCTCAGCCCCATCGCGACAATCGCCGCGCCGGTCAGCGCGCGGCTGTGGCCGCTGTCGGCGAGCCGTCCGGCCAGCGGCGCGACCATGGCGCCGGCGACACCGCTCAGCAGAAACGCCGACAGCGCCAGGTGGCCCAGCGAAAACGGCGGTGCCTCCAGCAGCAGCGGCGACGCGGTCCAGAACAGGCTGAAGGCGCCGAAGAACGGCGCCTGCATCGCGGCGCGGCGCCGCAACAGCGGTGTGGTGATCAAGAGGTCCCATAGCGAGTGGATCAGTTTCGGATAGGTCAACGCATGCCGCGGCTGCCGGCGTGGCAGCGCGACCGCCATCAGCGCCAGGATCGCGCACATCGCCGCCGCCGACATCCAGTACACCGCGCGCCAACCGAAGCTACCGGCGATCAGCGTCGACAGCGGCCGCGCCAGCAGGATGCCGAACAGCGCGCCCGACACCACGGTGCCGACCACCTGGCCGCGGCGGCGCTCCGGAGTCAGATGCGCGGCCATCGGGATGATCATCTGGGTGCCGACGGCGGAAATGCCGAGCAGCAGCGAGGAGGCGATGAACACCGGCGCATTGGGCGCCGCGGTCGAGATCAGCAGGCAGGCGATCAGCGCCGACATCGTCAGCAGGATCAGTCGCTTGTTCTCGATGAGATCGCCGAGCGGGGCAAAAAACAGCAATCCCGCGACATAGCCGAGCTGCAGCATGGTGACGATCAGGCTGCCGGTGGCGACGCTGATGCCGAACGACAGGCTGATCGGCCCGACCAGCGGCTGCGCATAATAGACATTGGCAACCGTCACGCCGCAGGCGAGCGCGAACGCAAAAATGAGCCAGCCGCCGGGACCGTCGTCCCGGGTGGAGGTGTCGGATGATGGCAAGATGGGGGTCTTTCGAGACGAGACGTGTCCCGTCTTATGCCGCCTCCTTCCGTGAGGCGGAAGGCGGACCGGCGGGATGGGAGCCATGCAGCGGGAAGCGAGGGATCAGGTGCGCTTTGTGGGATTTGTCTCTTGGGTGCCGCTCACACTCTTTCGCGCACCAGCCGCAGATCGACCTCGCGCTCGACATAGCTCCACTCTTCGGTGCCGCGCAGCTGTGCCACCAGTTCCTCGAACGCCGCAGCGTGTTCGGGGGCGAATTCGAACCAGGTCAGGAAGTCGAACGGCTCGCCGAGGTCGCGGCAGTGATAGAGCTGGCGGGCGATCGCCGGCAGATATTTCAGGCTGTCAGCGATATGGCGCGACTTGTCCTCGAAGATGCGGCGGCGCTCGTTCTGGGTGAGATCCCACCACGCCGCATTCTTGCGGATCGGGATCAGCGCGGCATGACTCGCCTCGGGTCGGCCGAGCCCGGCCTGCACCGCCACCAAAGCGACCTTCTCGTTGCGTTCGACATAGCGCACATGGCTGGCGACGCCGGCCAGTCGCCACGCGTTCGATGATGGCAGCAGCGGCAGCGCGATGGCGGCGGCATGCGTCACCGACAGCGATGGCACGGCGGGCAGCGCCTCGCCGGTGACCGGTGACATCGAAATCACCCGCCATGCACCGCTGCTGCCGCCCCGGAATGTCGTGAACATCCAGCCATCAGAACGGGGAACTGAACTATTTTCAAGGGTTCCGTTATTCCGGGGCGGGAGCGGCGGCAGCCTCCGACGGCTGCGCCGTTCAATCATGAGGGCCTAGCGTGCAGGCGTCCGGCAGCGGGCTACCCGTCACCTGGCCTGTGAATAGCGGGCGCAAAAGCCGCCGGGTTAAAATTGCCGCTGCAAAACCTATATCCATGGTCGGATGGCCAAGGCCCGGCCATTCCACCCGGGACTCGCCGCCCCGACTCAAAGCATAAGCATCCATGCGCTTCACGCCCCAGTTCCTCGACGATCTGCGTGCCCGGCTCCCGGTTTCGGAAGTCGTGAGCAAGCGCGTCAAGTTGAAGAAGGCGGGCAGGGAGTGGAAGGGCCTGTCGCCGTTCCAGCAGGAGAAGTCGCCGTCGTTTTTCGTCAATGACGAGAAGGGATTTTACCACGATTTTTCCAGCGGCAAGCACGGCGACATCATCAGCTTCCTGATGGAGACCGACGGCTGCGGCTTCCCGGAGGGGGGCGAGCGGCTGGCGCAGATGGCCGGCGTCGCGCTGCCGGCGGGGACGCCGGGTGCCGCCCGCCACGAGCAGCGCCGCAAGACGCTGTATGACGTGATGGAACTGGCTGCCAAATTCTTCGCCGATCAGCTCACGGCACGGCAGGGCGCCAAGGCGCGCGGCTATCTCGCCGACCGCCAGATCTCGCCGACGGTGCAGCTCCAGTTCCGGATGGGCTACGCCACCTCCGAGCGCTATGCGCTGAAGGAATTTCTCGGCGGGCAGGGCATCTCCACCGCCGACATGGTCGAAGCGGGTCTCCTGGTCGGCGGCGACGACATCCCGGTGCCCTACGACAAGTTTCGCGACCGGGTGATGTTTCCGATCACCGACCTGCGCAACCGCGTCATCGCCTTCGGCGGCCGCGCGCTGGAGAAGGACGTCCCGGCGAAATACATGAATTCGCCGGAGACGCCGCTCTTCCACAAGGGCGACAATCTGTACAATTTCCCCACCGCCCGCACCGCCGCGCATAATGGCGCGACGTTGGTGGTGGTCGAGGGCTATGTCGACGTCATTGCCATGGTCGGGGTCGGCTTTGCCGCCACGGTGGCGCCGCTCGGCACCGCTTTGACCGAGAACCAGCTGCAGCTGATCTGGAAGATGGCCGACGAGCCGATCCTGTGCTTCGACGGCGACAAGGCTGGCCAGAAGGCGGCGTGGCGCGCCGCCGAGCTGGCGCTGCCGCATCTCAAGCCCGGCAAGAGCCTGCGCTTTGCCCTGTTGCCGGAGGGCCAGGACCCCGACGATCTCGCCCGTTCCGGCGGCCGCGTCGCGGTCGAGGAAGTCATCGGCGCCCCCAAATCGCTGTCCGACCTGGTCTGGGCCCAGGCCACCCTGGGCGGCGACTTTGCCACCCCGGAGCGCCGCGCCGCGCTGGAGGCGCGCATCAACGAGCTCGCCAACGGCATCCGCGACGACGTGGTGAAAAAATATTACCGCCAGGATCTCGCCGAGCGGCTGCGCAATACGTTCTCCCCCAATGCTGGCCGCGGCTATGGCGGCGGCGGTGGGTTCCGCGGCGGGCAGGGCGGCGGTCAAGGCGGCGGATTTGGCGGTTTCGGCGGCAAGCCCGGCTTTGGCCGTCCCGGCGCGCCGCGCACCTTCACCCCTGGTGCCGCCGGCCGGATCGAGCCGCGCGGGCGCAATGGCGCCTCGGCTGGCAGCCAGACCATCAACCGCTCTCCCTATCAGGTGGTCAGTCCGCAGCTCGCCAATTCCTCGATCATGCGCGGCCAGCGCAGCGCCATCTCGCGGCGCGAGGCGCTGATCGTGCAGACCCTGATCAACCACCCCTGGTTGCTGCATGACCGGCTCGAGGAAGTCGCCGCGCTGGAGCTGGCGCATCCGGAAATGCACCGCTTGCGCGCCGGCATCATCGCCGCCTTCGCCCATGAGCATCATCATGGCGACGAAGTCGCGCAAAGTGAGGAAATGCGTTCAGATCTGGTTAAGGCTGGATTTAATGAGCAATTGCAACATGTTGAGAAGGCAATTACCACCAAGGACGTGTGGGCCGCGCAGCCCGGCGCGGCGCGGGAGGACGTTCTTTCGACATGGACGCAGCTGGTTGCCTTGCATCGGCAGTGGCACTCCTTACTTAGGGAGTTGAAAGACGCCGAACTCGCTCTGGGTGAAGAGGCGTCCGAGACCAATTACGGATGGTTGCGTGACGTCAAGGCCAGGCTTGCCGAGGTCGACGGTATTGAAGCCCTGATCGAGGGGTTTGGCGAATCATCCGGCCGGTTCCTGCGCAGTGTGTGACGCGAATTGATGCGAATGGCGCCGGTGAAACCGCGAAAAGACTCGCCTAACCCATGGTTTAGCTGCAAAAACAGGGTTAATCAGAGTTTAACGCTCTTTGGGCTTAAGTGCGAATACCGGCAGGCCGTTTTGAGGGTGGCGAGGCATACGCCGCCCTTTCCGCGTCGGGCGGGTTGACCCGATAAATGATTCAAAGCGGGGCGGCAACGCCCCCAGCGTGATCGCGTTTCAGGAGCATTGAATGGCCACCAAGGCAAAGACGCTGCAGACCAAGGATAAAGAAAAAGACGACAAGGCTGCAGACGCCCCGGAAAAGGATTCTCCGGACGCGCCGTCGCCGTTGCTTGATCTCTCCGACGCAGCCGTCAAGAAGATGATCAAGCAGGCCAAGAAGCGTGGCTTCGTCACCTTCGATCAGCTCAACGAGGTGCTGCCGTCGGACACCACGTCGCCCGAACAGATCGAGGACATCATGTCGATGCTCTCCGAGATGGGCATCAACGTGTCGGAGGCGGATGACGCCGATTCGGACGAGGAAGAGACCAAGGAAGAGGCCGAGGAAGAGACCGACAACGAACTCGTCGAGGTCACCCAGAAGGCCGACACCGAGACCAAGAAATCCGAGCCGGGCGAGCGCACCGACGATCCCGTCCGCATGTATCTGCGCGAGATGGGGACCGTCGAGCTGCTGTCGCGCGAGGGCGAAATCGCCATCGCCAAGCGCATCGAGGCTGGACGCGAGGCGATGATCGCGGGCCTCTGCG
>JACMOT010000308.1 GCA_014377915.1 Tardiphaga sp. | reverse complement strand
CACGCGCCGACCCGCGGCCTGATCGGCTATCAGGGCGACCTGATGACCGACACCAAGGGCACGGCGATCATGAACCGCCTGTTCCATGCCTACCTGCCCTACAAGGGCGAGATCGCCGGCCGTCGCAACGGCGTGCTGCTCTCGAACGATGCCGGCGAAGCCGTCGCTTACGCGATGTTCAAGCTGGAAGATCGCGGCCCGATGATGATCGAGCCCGGTGTGAAGGTCTATAAGGGCATGATCATCGGCGAGCACACCCGCGAGAACGATCTCGAACTCAACGTTCTCAAGGGCAAGCAGCTCAGCAACATCCGCACCACGTCGAAGGACGAAGCGGTGCGCCTGACGCCGCCGATCCGCATGACACTCGAAAAGGCGCTGGCCTATATCGAGGGCGACGAGCTGGTCGAGATCACCCCGAAATCGATCCGCCTGCGCAAGAAGCACCTCGATGCCGCCGACCGCAAGCGCGCCGAAAAGACCAAGGAAGTGGTGGCGTAAGCCATCGCTGCTTTTGGTGATCCGTTACGAAAATGCCCGGCTCGCGCCGGGCATTTTTGTTGGGGGGCTGAAGGTTGCAAGTTGGTTTCCCGGATGCGCCGCGGCGTTCTTCACGCTGCTGCGCGGATCTGGGATCCCGGTTTCTTCCGCGCCAAACCGCGGCCCCGGCTCCGCGGTGCATCAGGCCGCGAACGCGGCCCGCCGCACGGCGTCCGGGGAGCGATGAACAATTTGCATTATGCCGCCTTTGGCGCGCCCTCCTGCTTCAGCGGATCGGCCTTGGCAAAGGCCTCCAGCGCCTCGCAGCGCGCCATGATGCGGTCGATGGTCGGCAGCGGCGGCAGGGTGAGTTTGTTGACCCGCGCCAGTACCGTGATGCTGCCGAGGCAGATGTCGGCGATCGTGATCGTCTCGCCGTGGCAGAACGCGCCGGTGGCGGCCTCGCTCGCCAGCCGCTGCTCCACCGCGGCCAGGCCGGCGCCGAACCAGTGCGTCATCCAGGCCTTGATCGCGGCGTCGTCGAAGCCGCCGACGCCGGCGAGATATTTCCGCACCCTTGGGGTGATCAGCGGATGGGTATCGCCGGCCAGCATCGCGGCGATCGAGCGCACCCGGGCGCGGCCATGCGGATCGGCTGGCAGCAGCGGCGGGGCGGGGTGGGTCTCGTCGAGGAATTCGAGAATCGCCAGCGATTGCGTCAGCGGCGGATGGCCGCGCTCGACCAGCGCCGGAATCGCTCCGAGCGGATTGATCGCCAGAAATTCCGGGCTGAGCTGCTCGCCGGCATCGAGGTTGATGACGCGCTCTTCGGCGCGCAGCCCCTTCAGATGGAGCGCTACCCGCACCCGGTAGGTCGCCGAGGTTCGCCAGAAACCATAGAGTTCGAAATCGGTGGGGTGGGCCATGGAACCATCTTTCCTGCAAGGCTTTGGAAGGGGCGCGACATCGCCGGCGCTTGAATAATTCAAGCCACACGATATCCAGTCGACACGCCATTCACGCGTGAGCCGGTGATGATGTCACCTCCGCGCCTTGCCGCAAAGCCGAACGCCCGATGACAAAGCTGCGATGACAAAGCTGCCGTCCGAAGTCGATGTCGCCATTATCGGCGCGGGCGCCGCCGGGCTCGGCGCCGCCCACGCGTTGAAAGATTCCGGCCTGTCGGTGATCGTGCTGGAAGCGCGCGACCGGATCGGCGGCCGCGCCCATACCGTTCTGGCGGCGCCGGGCATTCCGTTCGACATGGGCTGCGGCTGGCTGCATTCCGCCGACAGGAATTCCTTTGTCGCCATCGCGCAGCGGCTCGGCTTCGAGATCAACAAGGCCCGCGCGCCGTGGCGCGAGGGCAGCTATGAGACGACCTTCCCGAAGGCGGACCGGATCGATTTCTTTGGCGCCATCGACGCCTTCTATGATCGCGCCGAAGCGGCCGCGGAGCGCGACGACGACGCACCGGCCAGCAGCTGCCTGGAGCCCGGCAATCGCTGGAATCCGATGATCGATGCCGTCAGCACCTATATCAACGGCGTCGAACTCGACCGCGTCTCGCTGCATGACATGGATGCCTATGAGGACACCGAAATCAATTGGCGGCTGCCCGCCGGCTATGGCGCGTTGATCTCCGCCTATGGCGCGCCGTGTCCGGTGTCGCGGGACACCCAAGTGACGCTGATCGACCATGCCGGCGCGCGCGTCAAAATCGAAACCTCGCGGGGCACGCTGAGCGCCGCCAAAGTAATCGTCACGGTGCCGAGCAATCTGCTCGCCAGCGAAAGCATCCGGTTCAGCCCGGCGCTGCCGGCCAAGGTCGATGCCGCGCGCGGCCTGCCGCTCGGCACCAACAACAAGGTGATGCTGGCGCTCGACGGCGCCGGCGACCTGCCGAATGATGCCGGGCTGCGCGGCGCCACCGACCGCGTCGGCGTCGGCAGCTACCAGATCCGGCCGTTCGGCTATCCCTGCATCGAAGGCTTTTTTGGCGGCGGTTTTGCCCGCGAGCTGGAAGACGCCGGCGACGGCGCGCTCGGCGCCCAGGCGATCGAGGAAGTGGTCGCGCTGCTCGGCTCCAGCTACCGCGGCAGGCTCAGGCCGCTCGCCGAATCACGCTGGGGCCATGATGCCTTTGCGCAGGGCGCCTATTCCGCCGCGATGCCCGGCCACGCCGAAGCCCGCGCCGTCCTCGCCGCGCCGGTCGATGGCCGGCTGTTTTTCGCGGGAGAGGCGACGTCGGCGCATTTTTTCTCCACCGCGCATGGCGCAAGAGACAGTGGCGAACGGGCGGCGGAGGAAATATTGGAAACGGCGCATCTGGAAGTGTAGTTGAGCTATTCGATCACTCTCGCTCTCATTCCCGCATCCGGCACCATGCAGGCCTCGCTGCGTCCAAAAATCCGGTAGCGGTTCCTGGCGACCAGATTGTAGACGGGGTCGCGCAGCCAGCGCGGCAGAGCGCGCAGCCTGCCGGCCCAGTGCCAGCCGGGCAGTTGCGACAGCACGGTCAGCGCGCCGTCCGATCTGAAATGCGCGGTGCCGCCATGGATGACCGCGTTGCTGTCGGGATCTTCGGGGTCGATGCCGAGGGCGCGCGCCAGCCGGGTGCCGTAGCCGGACTGGATCGCGGTGAAGCGGAACCGGCGATCGGTGTCGCGCGTGGCGATGAAGCGGACCCAGTGCGAGCAGAACACGCAGACGCCATCATAGAGGATGATGTCATCGTCCGGCCAAAGCGTGGCGGCCGCGGCACCACGGAATTTTCGCGCGTCAGCTATCATGGCACTTCCGGTTTGAGGGGGACGACCTCAGAGGCAATTATAGAGGTATTCCAGTAACTTCTGGTAATGGTCGGTGGGGCGCGGCATCGGCGTTATGTTCTCCCTGCGACATTTGCAGGCCCATTGGCTTCGATCGCTAGGCGCGATCCCGATGCAAGCTGCCGGATCAAGTCGGGTTACGCCATGGCCGGACTACACACCGCGAATCAATCCGGTTCTGCTTCTGGTCAAACCTTTGTGCGGTCGCAGCATGATTCACTTTGGGACTCCATGCGGAAAAAACCCGGCGGAAATGCGCGGTGGGTCAAAGTCTGTGCTTTTTCGATACACCTTGACCGTCGACTGATGCCCGAAATCCACACGTTAACCGATAATTAACGATGGAGCTTGAACAGCGGGCGCCGACTTGCTTTGATCATCTCCATGAGCACAAACCTGATCGAGGTTCGACCGGCCAAGACCGCGGATGCGTCCGCGGTGGCTTCCACCCATGACGAAGCCTGGCGCTCGGCCTATCAGGGTTTGATCCCTGGCCCGGAGCTGGAAAAGCTGATCAATCGCCGTGGCCCGCAATGGTGGGAATCGGCGATCCGCAAGGGCAGCCGCGTCAGCGTGCTGTGCTTCGGCGACAAGGTGGCCGGCTACGCCAATTACGGCCGCAACCGCGCCCGCAGCCTGCATTTCGAAGGCGAGATCTACGAGCTTTATCTGCGCCCGGAATTTCAGGGCCTCGGCTTCGGCCGCCGGCTGTTCGCTTCCGCCAAGCGCGATCTGGTGCAGAGCGGGTTGAAGAGCATGGTGATCTGGGCGCTGTCCGATAATGAGGGCGCCACCGAATTTTACCGCGCGCTCGGCGGCAAGATGGTCGCCCGCTCCTCGGAGCGCTTCGGGCCGAAATCGCTCGACAAGGTCGCCTTCGCCTGGAACCATTGAGCCTTCAATCTTCCCCCTCCTTCATGCGTCGCGGGCGTTGAATCCGGGCCTTGGCTCGGCTACGCCTCTCGCGACCTGTCCTACAAATCTGGAGTTTCCGATGCGCCTTGAGGCAATCCCGATCGGCGCCAAGGCGCCGCAAGAAGTCAATGTCGTGATCGAGGTGGCCGTCGGCGGCGAACCCATCAAATACGAGATGGACAAGGAATCCGGCGCGCTGTTCGTCGATCGCTTTCTCTACACGCCGATGCGTTATCCCGGTAATTACGGCTTCATCCCGCATACGCTGTCCGGCGATGGCGATCCCTGCGACGTGCTGGTGGCCAATACCCGCGCCATCGTGCCCGGCGCCGTGATGAGCTGCCGCCCGGTCGGTGTGCTGCTGATGGAAGACGAGGCCGGCCACGACGAGAAGATCATCGCGGTGCCGACCTCGAAGCTGACCCAGCGCTACGACAAGGTGAAGAACTACAGCGACCTGCCGGAAATCACGTTGCAGCAGATCCAGCATTTCTTCGAGCACTACAAGGATCTCGAGCCCGGCAAATGGGTCAAGGTGGTACGTTGGGGTGATGCCGCCGATGCCCACCGCCTGATCCTCGAAGGCATGGAACGCGCCAAGGCCGGGAAATAGGCCGAGCACTCTTGTGCCCGGGCGCAGCGCAACGCGCTGCGCTCGCAGCGTGGCGCGCTGCTGATCCGGGGTCCGGTTTCAGGCAACCGGGATCCCGGCTCCGCGGAGCAGCGTGAAGAACGCTGCACCGCGTCCGGGAAACGCGACCGCGCGCGGCGTCTCGTAACGATCATGGAACATCGCTAGCCTGCGCACGGGACAACCGATGCCGGGATGCTCGATGCGCCGCCTTCTCAGACTGATCCGTAACATCGCACTCGTCATCGCAGCTGCGGTCGCCGCGCTCTCCGGCGTGCTGGCGTTCAATGCCTTCAATCTGTCGTCGCGACAGCTGCGGGTCACGCCAATCCCGCGGGTAGCGGTCGACGAACAGGCCGCGGCCGCCCGTCTCGCCGAGGCGATCCGATTCCCGACCATTTCCGGCACGGCCCAAGCGGAGCCGTTTGCCGACGCGCTGCGCGCCATGCAGGCGCATCTTGTCGTCAGCTTTCCGGCGTTTCATGCGGCGGCCGCGCGCGAGACCGTTGGCGGCCACAGCCTGCTCTACACCTGGCAGGGCTCCGATCCATCGCTGAGACCGATCGCCTTGCTGGCGCATCAGGATGTCGTGCCGGTGGCGCCCGGCACCGAAAAGGACTGGCAGCACCCGCCGTTCCAGGGCGTCGTCGCGGATGGATTTGTCTGGGGCCGCGGCTCGTGGGACGACAAGGGCAATCTGTATTCGATCCTGGAAGCCGCCGAAGGGCTGGCGCGGCAGGGCTTTCGCCCGACGCGCACGATCTATTTCGGCTT
>JACMOT010000307.1 GCA_014377915.1 Tardiphaga sp. | reverse complement strand
GATCATCGGCCCGCTGGTCGAGATGAACACCAAGGACCTCACCGCCTTCACGCGGATGACCGGCGACCTCGTCAAGGCGATGCGCGGCTGCCCGCAGCCGGTGATCGCCGCCGTCGAAGGCATCTGCGCCGGCGCCGGCGCCATCATGGCGATGGCCTCCGACCTCCGGATCGCCGCCACCGGCGCCAAGGTCGGCTTCCTGTTCAACAAGGTGGGCTTGGCCGGCTGCGACATGGGCGCGTGCGCGATCCTGCCGCGCATCATCGGCCAGTCGCGCGCTTCGGAACTGCTTTATACCGGCCGCTTCATGAGAGCCGAGGAGGGCGAGCGCTGGGGCTTCTTCAGCCGCATCGTGTCGCCCGACGAGGTTCTGGCGCAGGCGCAGGCGCTGGCGAAGCAGATTTCGGAAGGCCCGACCTATGCCAACACCATGACCAAGCGGATGCTGGCGATGGAATGGGCGATGTCGGTGGAAGAGGCGATCGAGGCCGAGGCCGTGGCGCAGGCGCTGTGCATGACCACCGAGGACTTCGCCCGCGCCTTCCATGCGTTTTCGAACAAGCAGAAGCCGGTATTCGAGGGCAATTGAGGTCGTCTGTAGCCCGGATGGAGCGCAGCGAATCCGGGGCCGGCTCCCCTGTTGACGCTCTGACCCCGGATTGCGCTGCGCTCCATCCGGGCTACGCGATGTCATTCCGGGCACCTGCTGCCGCCCAAACAGGCTTGCGCGGAAATGCTTTAGGATTAAAATATCTACGTCGAAGCTCGACAGGAGGCTTGCATGAAGATCGCGATCATCGGTGGCGGACCGGCTGGGCTCTATGCCGCGATCCTGTTGAAGAAGCAGCGGCCCTCCGCCGACATCACCGTCTACGAGCGCAACCGGCCGGACGATACCTTCGGCTTCGGCGTGGTTTTTTCCGACGCCACCCTCGACAATTTCGAAAAATACGACCTGCCGAGCTACCAGCGCATCACCCAGGAATTCGCCTACTGGGACGATATCGCCGTGCATTTCCGCGGCACGGTGCACCGCGTCGGCGGCAACGGCTTCTGCGGCTGCTCGCGCCGCACCCTGCTGCTGATCCTGCAGGAGCGCGCCCGCGAACTCGGCTGCCGGCTGATGTTTGAGGTCGATGTCACCGACGAGGCGCAATTCGCCGACGCCGATCTCATCGTGCTGTCCGACGGCATCAACAGCCACTTCCGTAACAAATATATCCAGCACTTCGATCCGACTACGGACGTGCGCTCCAACAAGTTCACCTGGATGGGTTCGACCCGCCCGCTGGATGCCTTCACCTTCCTGTTCGAGGAAACCGAGTGGGGCCCGTTCATCGCCCATGCCTATCAATACGAGGCGGGCCGCTCGACCTGGATTTTCGAGACCGATCCCGAGACCTTCAAGCGCGCGGGCCTGGAGGGCCTAAGCGAGCAGCAGTCAGCCGATCGCATGGAGCAGATCTTCAGCAAATTCCTCGAAGGCCACAAGCTGCTGATCAACCGCTCGATGTGGCGCAATTTCCCGATGATCCGCAACAAGCGCTGGGTCCGCGACAACATGGTGCTGCTCGGCGACGCCAAGGCGACCGCGCATTTCTCGATCGGCTCCGGCACCAAGCTGGCGATGGAAGGCGCCATCGCGCTGTATGAGGCCATGGGCAAGGCGCCGACGGTGGAAGCCGCGCTCGACGCCTATGAGCACGGCCGCCGCGAGGAGACCGAAAAGATCCAGCATTCGGCGGACGTCTCGCTGGTGTGGTTCGAGCATGTCGACCGGTTCTGGGATTTTGACCCCGTGCAATTCGCCTTCGGCGTCATGACCCGCGCCAAGGCCATCACCTATGACAACCTCACCTTGCGGGCGCCGGAATTCGTCAGGGAAGTCGACAAGGCTTTCGCTGAACAGGTTCGCGCCAAGGGCTTCGATGTCGACCTGAAGAGACCGGTGGCGCCGATGTTCCAGCCGCTGCGTCTGCGCGAGATGGTGCTCGCCAACCGCGCCGTGGTATCGCCGATGTGCATGTATTCGGCGACCGAAGGCGTGCCCGGCGATTTCCATCTGGTGCATTACGGCGCGCGTGCGATCGGCGGCGCCGGGCTGGTGTTTACCGAAATGGTCTGCGTCGGCCGCGACGCCCGCATCACGCCCGGCTGCGCCGGGCTGTGGAATGACGCGCAGCAGGCGGCGTGGACCCGGATCGTCGATTTCGTGCACGGCAACTCGGCATCCAAGATCTGTCTGCAGCTCGGCCATGCCGGCCGCAAGGGCGCGACCAGATTGATGTGGGACGGTATGGACCGTTCGCTGGCGGAAGGCGCCTGGGACATCGTGTCGGCGTCGCCATTGCCGTATTATCCGGACAGCCAGGTGCCACATGAGATCGACCGCGCCGCGATGGATGTGGTGAAGGCCGAGTTCGTGTCCTCCGCGTTGCGCGGCGACGCCTGCGGCTTCGACATGCTGGAGATGCACGCCGCCCACGGCTATCTGCTCGCCAGCTTCATCTCGCCGCTCACTAACCATCGCACCGACGAATATGGCGGCTCGCTGGAGAACCGGCTGCGCTTCCCGCTCGAAGTCTTTGCGGCGATGCGCGCGGCATGGCCGGCGCACAAGCCGATGTCGGTGCGCATTTCCGCGACCGACTGGGCCGAGGGCGGTATCACCGGCGACGACGCCGTGTTGATCGCGCGCGCTTTCGCGGAAGCCGGCGTCGATCTGGTCGACATCTCGACCGGCCAGACCGTGCACGACGCGTCGCCGATCTACGGCCGTATGTTCCAGACGCCGTTTTCCGAGCAGGTCCGCAACGAGAGCAAGGTGGCGACGATGTGCGTCGGCAACATCACGTCGGCGGACCAGATCAACACCATCCTCGCTGCCGGCCGCGCCGATCTGGTCGCATTGGGCCGTCCGCATCTGGTCGACCCGTCCTTCACTCTCAAGGCGGCGGCCTGGTACGGCGCGAAGAATGCCTATTGTCCGCCGCCTTACATGCCCGGCAAGGAGCAGATTTTTCGCAACAGCGTCCGCGATAAGCAGGATTTCGACGATTTGAAAATTAAGGCTAAGCCGAAAACCCGCGCCGAACTGCGCGCCGAAGCGGCGAAGCCGCTTGCCGCGGAATAGGGCGGATGACACTCTGAATATCGCGTGGCGTTTCGTTCACCTCTCCCCGTTGGGGAGAGGTCGGATGTCGAGCGAAGCGAGAACATCCGGGTGAGGGGGCTTGGCTCTATCGAGAGGCCGGCGCCCCCTCACCTCAGCCCTCTCCCTAACGGGGAGAGGGAGCGATAGGCCGGCGTTCTGGTAAGTGGAGTTGGGCTGATGAAGGCGATCATCGTTGGCGGCGGGATTGGCGGGCTGACCACAGCCCTGATGCTGCGGGCGCGCGGCATCGACTGCGCGCTCTATGAGCAGACGGAATCGATCCGCGAACTTGGTGTTGGCATCAACACGCTGCCGCATGCGATCCGCGAACTGGCCGGGCTCGGCCTGCTCGATGCGCTGGACGCGATCGCCATCCGTACCGATGAACTGCATTATCTCAACCGTCACGGCCAGGAAGTCTGGCGCGAGGCCCGCGGCTATGGCGCCGGCCATGACGTACCGCAATTCTCGATCCACCGCGGCCGGCTGCAGAGCGTGATCCATGCCGCCGTCGAACAGCGGCTCGGTCGCGATGCGATCCATACCGGACGCCGGCTCGGTGCCTTTACCCAGGACGAGGGCGGCGTCACCGCGCATTTCTTCGACCGCACCGGCGCGCATGTCGAAACCGCGCGCGGCGATATCCTGATCGGCGCCGACGGCATTCACTCCAAGGTGCGCAGCACATTGTTTCCCGATGAAGGCGGCCCGGTCTGGAACGGGCTGATGCTGTGGCGCGGCGCCCGCGACTGGCCGGCGTTCCTGACCGGCAATTCGATGATCGTCGCCGGCGGCCTCCATGCCAAGGTGGTGGTGTATCCGATTGCCGAGGGCCTGACGCCGGGCAACCGCCTGACCAACTGGGCGGTGCTGGTGAAGGTCGGCGAGGGCGGCTCGCTGCCGCCGCGCCGCGAGGATTGGTCGCGGCCCGGCAGGCGCGATGAACTGATGCCGCATGTGGCGCGCTTCAAGGTACCGCATATCGATGTGCCCGCTTTGATCACCGCGACGCCCGAGTTCTGGGAATATCCGTGCTGCGACCGCGACCCGCTGCCATACTGGACCGGCGGCCGCGTCACGCTGCTCGGCGACGCCGCGCATCCGATGTATCCGGTCGGCTCCAACGGTGCCTCGCAGGCGATCCTGGATGCCCGCGCGCTGGCCGATGCGCTGGCCGCGGCCGAGCATCCGCGCCAGGCGCTGGTCGCCTACGAGAAGAAGCGGCTGCCGATGACGGCCGAGATCGTCCGCGCCAACCGCCGCGGCGGGCCTGAAGGCGTCATTGATGCGGTCGAGCAGCTGGCGCCGGACGGTTTTGACAATGTCGATCACGTGCTGGGCTATGCGCAGCGCGAAGCCATTGTGAAGGGCTATGCCAGCAAGGCCGGTTTCGCGGCGCTGCCGGGATTGTCGGTGGTTGGCGGGTAAGAAGCGGGACGCTTTCTCACTTCCCCTCTCCCCTTATGGGAGAGGGTGGATCGAACCGCGGAGCGGTTCGAGACGGGTGAGGGGGCCACACGCTCCGGCCTTTTTACTATCCCTCATCCGTCGCGGCTGCGCCGCGCCACCTTCTCCCACAAGGGGAGAAGGAAAAAGAAGCGCGCAGTTCCAGCTTGCTGCCTACCTCACGCCCCTTCTGGCGGGGGCAGGAAGTGGATGTTGTGCTCCGCGGCCAATGCCACGACGTCGGCGGGGTTCTGGTCCTTCATGTTGTTGATGCCCCAGAACAAATCGTAGAGCCGGCGGGTCGGCGAGACCCAGAACAGCACCTTGGCGGCCTGGTCCGACTTGTTGAAGATGCCGTGCGGCACACCGCGGGGCAGCCGGACCAGATCGCCCGGTGTGGCCTGCGCATCATTGCCGCCCAGCATGAAGTCGAGCCGGCCTTCGAGGATGTAGAGATATTCCTCCTGGTCGGGATGGATGTGCGGCGGCACGAAGGTACCGACCGGGAAGGTGGCGTGCCACGAGAACGAATCCTCGGTGCAGGTCTTCGGCACATAGACCTGGCCCAGGATGTTCCAGGTGATGCCCTGCATGCCCTCATTGGCGCGCGTGATGCCGGCGGTTTCGATTTTCATGGTGTTTCCCTTCTTAGTTTAATCTTTGTGCCATCACGTGCCCTTGAGGGGAGGCCAAAGGGCGGGGTTTGCCAACCCGATGACAGGCTCCGCGACGCGGCAATCCAGAGGTCACGAGGAAGAACTGGATTGCTTCGTCGCAAGGGCTCCTCGCAATGACGGCTGCGAGGTCTGGGCATTATACATGCAGAAAGCGATCCTTGATGGTCGGGTCGCCCTTCAGTTCGGCCGAGCTGCCGGTCCACACGACCCGGCCCTTTTCGATGATCACATGACGGTCGGCGAACGCCGCCAGCGCATCGACGTTCTTGTCGATGACCAGAATGGATTGCTGCTCGGCCTTGAGCTTCTTCAGGCAGGTCCAGATTTCCAGCCGGATCAAAGGCGCCAGGCCTTCGGTGGCCTCGTCCAGGATCAGCAGTTTGGGGTTGGTCAT
The DNA here is from genome assembly GCA_014377915.1 of Tardiphaga sp. The sequence continues at coordinate 3,492 of JACMOT010000307.1, read as the reverse complement.
CAGCGCGCGGCCGACCGCCAGCATCTGCTGCTCGCCGCCCGACAATTGCGTGCCGAGATTGGCGCGGCGTTCCTTCAGCCGCGGAAACAGCTCGTAGATATCCTTCAGCGTCCAGCGCGCCGGTGGGCGCCGCGCCGCGGCGGTGGCGACCAGGTTCTCTTCCACCGTCAGCGTCGGAAAGATCTGTCGGCCCTCCGGCACCAGGCCAATGCCGGCCTGGGCGATGCGATAGGAGGGCAGGCCGGTGAGCGGCTTATTATCGAAGGTGACGTTGCCGCCGGTCGGATGGATCAGCCCCATGATGGCATTGATCGTTGTGGTCTTGCCCATGCCGTTGCGGCCGAGCAGGGTCACGACTTCGCCCGCGCCGATTTTCAGCGAGATATCGAACAGCACCTTGGCGGCGCCGTAGCCGGCCTGCAGATTGGAGACATTCAGCATCAGAGCGCCTCCTCGCCGAGATAGGCGGCGCGCACATCGGCATTGTCGCGGATGCTCCGCGGCGTGCCGGAGGCGATGATGCGGCCGTACACCAGCACCGAGACGCGGTCGGCCAGCGCGAACACCGCGTCCATGTCGTGTTCGATCAGTACGATCGGCAGTTCGCGGCGCAGCTCCCGCAGCGTGTTGATCAGCCGCTGTGACTCGTCATGGCTGGTGCCGGCGAGCGGCTCGTCGAGCAGCAGCAGCTTTGGTTTCGCAGCCAACGCGATGGCGATTTCGAGCTGGCGTTTTTCGCCATGCGACATCTGCCCCGCCGGCACGCTGGCGCGGGCGGCCAGGCCGAAGCGCGCCAGCAGCCCCATCGCCACCTCGTTCAGCGCCGTCTCGGTCGCGGCATTGCCGAGAAACCAAAAGCTGGAGCCGGACCGCGCCTGCACCGCGAGCGCGACATTCTCCAGCGCCGAGAAGCGTGGCAGGATCGAGGTGATCTGGAACGATCGCACCAGCCCCAGCCGGGCACGGGCGGCCATCGACAGGCCTGTGATGTCCTGGCCGTCAAAGATGATGCGGCCGGAATTGGGCTGGGCGAGACCGGAAATCTGGTGGATCAGCGTAGTCTTGCCGGCGCCATTGGGGCCGATGATGGCGTGCAACTCGCCAGCCTCGATATCGAGCGAGACGTCGTCGGTGACAACAAGCGCGCCGTAATTCTTGCACAGGTTCTGCAGTCGTAGCGGCGCGGCGCTCATGGTCTGCTCCCGAACAGTCCGCCGATGCCGCCGCGGGCAAACAGCACCACGAGAACCAGGATCGGGCCGAACAGCAGCGCCCAGTGTTCGGTGTAATGCGACAGGATGTCGGCGAGCAGGCTGAACGCCGCCGCGCCCAGGATCGCGCCGTGCAGCGAGCCGATGCCGCCGAGCACGATCGCGAAAATCAGATCGCCGGAGCGCTGCCAGCTGGCAAAGGCCGGGCTGACGAATTCGGTCTGGTTGGCGAGCAGGCAGCCGGCGATCGCGGCGATCATGCCGGCGATCACATAGGCGGTGAGCTGGTAGCGATAGGGTGCGAAGCCGATCGCTTCCATCCGCACCGGGTTTTCGCGAATGCCGCGCAGCACGCGACCGAAGCGCGAGGCGACGATGCCGCGCAACAAAAGATAGGCCGACAGCAGGAAGCCGAACACGACGTAATACAGCACGATGTCGTTCTTCAGGATTTTTGTGCCGAACAGCGTGCTGCGGGTCGCCAGCGTCAGGCCGTCATCGCCGCCATAGGCGGCCAGCGACGTGCCGAGGAAATACAGCATCTGGCCGAAGGCCAGCGTGATCATGATGAAGTAGACGCCCTTGGTGCGCAGCGAGATGGCTCCGGTGACCAGCGCGAAAATGAAGGAGACGCCGAGCGCCGTGCCGAGGTGAACGAAGCCGTCGGTGATGCCGTGGCTCGACAGGATGGCGACGCTATAGGCGCCGAGCCCGACAAAGGCGGCGTGGCCGAACGAGATCATCGCGCCATAGCCGATCAGCAGATCCAGCGACATCGCGGCCAGCGCCAACACCATGATGCGGGTGACGATCGACAGCACAAAACCCTGCGAGCCCCACAGGCCCGCCAGCGGCACCAGCGCGAACAGCGCGAAGATGATCAGCGGCAGCACGATCACGCGTCGCGCGCGCGGGGGGGGCACGAGGGCAGGGGCGGCGTTGAGGTCGGTGAGATCGTTCACGGCCATTTCCGTTACTGCTTGGACGGGAACAGGCCGGACGGCCGGAAGAACAGCACCGCGGCCATCAGGATGTAGATCAGCATCGGCGCGATGGCGCGGCCGGTCTGGCTGGCGGTGGCGGGATCGAGCAGCAGCTTCAGCAGCGATGGCGCGAAGAAGCGCCCGAGCGTGTCGACGAGGCCGATCAGCAGCGCCGCGATGAAGGCGCCGCGGATCGAGCCGATGCCGCCTATCACGATCACCACGAAAGCCAGGATCAGCACATTGTCGCCCATGCCGGGCTCCACCGACAGGATCGGCGCCACCATGGCGCCGGCGAAGCCGGCGAGCATGGCGCCGACGCCGAACACGATGGTGAACAGCAGGCGGATATTGACGCCGAGCGCCGAGACCATCGCCGCATTGCTGGCGCCGGCCCGCACCAGCATGCCGAGCTTGGTCTTGTTGACCACCAGGTACAGCGCCAGACCGACGCCGAGGCCGACCGCGATGATCACGAGGCGATAGACCGGATACAGCATGCCGTCGGCGATCTCGATGGTGCCGGACAGCGCGTCGGGGATCGGCACGTTCAGCGGCGCCGCGCCCCAGACGAATTTGACCGCCTGGTTGAGAAAGATGATGACGCCGAAAGTGGCCAGCACCTGGTCGAGATGGCTGCGATCATAGAGGTGGCGGAAGATCAGCAGTTCCAGCAGCAGGCCGAAGGCGAGCGCGGCCGGCAGCGCCAGCGCCAGGCCATAGAGGAAACTGCCGGTCATGGCGGTGAAGGCGGCGACGAAATAGGCGCCGACCATGTACTGCACGCCATGCGCCAGATTGATGAAGTCCATCACTCCGAACACCAGCGTCAGCCCGGCGGCGATCAGGAACAGGATCAGCCCGAACTGCAGGCCGTTCAGGATCTGGACGAAAGCAAGGGTGAGAGTCATGCGATAAATGTGTTTCTTGCGCGGGCGATCCAACAACCGCCGTGTGGTCCCCGCTAAGCTCGACTTTGTACAAAATTTCGTGGAGATTTTGATTTGTTGATAGCGCAGATATGCCGCGTCCGGCCAGAATATTGCGTTCGGCGCTCTCATTTTGCATCATCTGACCGGGGTGATTCAATTCGCCGCAGTCGCCTGCCTTGCCTCTTTCGTGTGATCGGATTCGAACCTATGGATGACCGATCACAATTATAATCGCGTCGGACCGGGCGATGCCGTTCCGCACATCCTTCGCCAATGGCTGTCGCCGTTTCGTTTCTGGTTCACTGCACCCAGTTGGGACCATTTGCTGGTTCTGGTGATGGGAGCGATCTTGTCTCCGGGCAAGCG
>JACMOT010000306.1 GCA_014377915.1 Tardiphaga sp. | reverse complement strand
GCCGGAAGCTGCGCAAGAGAGCGCGTTGACAATTGGCATACTGTATTCCAATAATGCAGATATAGACGGTCCTGAACCGCCAGATTCAAGGGAGAGTACGATGAAGGTCGGAGACATCCTGCGTCACAAGAGCACCCGCATCGCCACGGTTCGAATGAACGAAACGGTCGCCATCGCCGCGCAATTGCTGCGCGCTGGCAATATCTCGGCCCTCGTGGTCAAGGACGTCTGCCGCACCGAGGGCAATACCGCGGTGGGCATGTTTTCCGAGCGCGACGTGGTGCGCGCCGTCGCCGAACACGGCGCTGCCGGGCTCACGCTCAAGGTCGCCAACCTGATCTCGGTGCAGCAACTGATCTCCTGCCGCTCCACCGACACGCTCGAACATGTCCGGCATCTGATGAACAGAAATCACATTCGCCACGTGCCGGTGATCGATGATCACACCTTGATCGGCGTGATCAGCATCCGGGACATTTCGACGGCGCTCGAACACGACAGCGTAGACGCGCCGCAGTCGGCGGTGGCGTAGCTCTTCACTGTCGTTCCGGGGCGCCAGTGCATCGCGCGAGCGAACCTCAACCACTCCAATTGGAGTGGCGGAGGAACCTCGGCATGAGGCGATGAACATTTCGGGATTCCGGGTCTGCTCGCAACTGGCATTGCTCGCATCCCGCAATGACGGCCAGGGGCAACCGCCATCCGCGCATAGTTTACACGCGTGCGCCCGATGGACATTCGAATGCCGCGGCGGCATCCTCTCCCCAACAGTAAACAACGTGCGCCATCCGTGCGCCGGAATATCTGGGGAGAGATCATGATCAAGACCCGTTTTACCGAACTCGTTGGCGTGGAGCACCCGATCGTGCAAGGCGGCATGCAATGGGTCGGTCGTGCCGAGCTGGTCGCCGCCGTTGCCAATGCCGGCGCGCTCGGGATGATCACCGCGTTGACCCAGCCGACGCCGGAAGATCTGACCCGGGAGATCGCGCGCTGCCGCGATCTCACCGACAGACCGTTCGGCGTCAATCTGACCATCCTGCCCTCGATCAATCCGCCGCCTTACGCGGAATACCGCGCGGCCATCATCGAAAGCGGCATCAAGATCGTCGAGACCGCCGGCAACAAGCCGCAGGAACACGTCACCGAATTCAAGAAGCACGGCATCAAGGTGATCCACAAATGCACCAGCGTTCGCCACGGCCTGTCGGCCGAGCGGATGGGTGTCGATGCCATCTCGATCGACGGCTTTGAATGCGCGGGCCATCCCGGCGAGGACGATACGCCGGGGCTGATCCTGATCCCGGCCGCGGCCGACAAGATCACGATTCCGATGATCGCCTCCGGTGGTTTCGGCGATGGCCGCGGCCTGGTGGCGGCGCTGGCGCTGGGCGCCGAGGGCATCAACATGGGCACGCGCTTCATGTGCACCAAGGAAAGCCCGATCCATCAGAAGGTGAAGGAGCGCATCGTCGCCAATGACGAGCGCGAGACCGACCTGATCTTCCGCACCATGCGCAACACCTCGCGCGTGGCGCGAAATGCGGTGAGCCAGCAGGTAGTGGCATTGGAGAAGCAGGGCGCGACCTTCGAACAGGTCCGCGAACTGGTCGCCGGTTCGCGCGGCAAGTTGGTCTATTCGTCCGGAGACGCCGAGGACGGTATCTGGTCGGCCGGCCAGGTGCAGGGCCTGATCCACGACATCCCGAGCTGCGAGGAGCTGGTCTCGCGCATCATGCGCGATGCCGAGGCCATCATCCGCTCGCGGCTGGAATCAATGCTATCAGGCGGCCAGCGCCAGGCCGCTGAATAATTTTATGGAAACGAGAACATCCTGATGAAAGCCTATGTCTATGGCAGCGGCGGCCCGGCCATCGCCGACGTCGCCAAACCAACCCCGACCGGCACCCAAGTGCTGGTCCGCGTCCGCGCCTGCGGGCTGAACCGTGCCGATCTCGGCATGACCAAGGGCCATGTCCATGGCAGCGCCGGTGGCGCCGGCACCGTGCTGGGGATGGAATGGGCGGGCGAGATCGCCGAGCTCGGGCCGGACGCAAACGGCGTCAAGGTTGGTGACCGGGTGATGGGCTCCGGCGCCGCCGCCTTTGCCGATTACACGCTGGCGGATCATGGTCGCGTGTTCCAGCTTCCCGCCAGCGCCAATATGAGTTGGGAGCAGGCCGCCACCCTGCCCGTGGCACTGACCACCATGCACAATGCGCTGGTGACCAATGGTGCGCTGCAGCAAGGGCAATCGGTGCTGATCCAGGGCGCCAGCTCCGGCGTCGGCCTGATGGCGATGCAGATCGCCCGGCTGAAGGGCGCCAGGACCGTGATCGGCTCGTCCACCGATGCGGCCCGGCGCGACCGCCTGAAGGAGTTTGGCGCCGACCTGGCGATCGACTCACGGGACCCGGGCTGGGTCGATCAGGTGCTGAAAGCGACGGATGGAAAGGGCGTCGATCTGATCATCGACCAGATCTCCGGCCCCGTCGCCAACCAGAATCTGCAGGCCACGAAAGTCCTGGGCCGCATCGTCAATGTCGGCCGGCTCGGCGGCACCCATGGCGACTTCAACTTCGACCTCCATGCCGCGCGCCGCATCCATTATATCGGCGTCACCTTCCGTACCCGCTCGGTGCAGGAAGTCCGCGATATTTTTTCCGCCGTTCGCGCCGATATCTGGCCGGCGGTGGAAGCCGGCACGCTGAAACTGCCGATCGACAAGGTCTACCCCTTCGCCGAGATCGGCGCGGCGTTCGATCACATGGAAGCCAACGCGCATCTCGGCAAGATCGTGGTGACGCTGTAGGGCGGATCAGCCAAAGCCAGCCCCATGATGGTGCGACCTGCGAACTATTGGCAGAGCCAATGGTTCGCAGGTCGAAGCACTTCAGGAAGCCTGGATTGCTTCGCCGCGAGAGCTCCGCGCAATGACCGGGAGGACTCTACACGATCTTTCCAAACACCGCGCCGATGCCGGCGGTCAGTCCCATCGCCAGCGCGCCCCAGAACGCCACGCGCAAGGTTGGCAATAGCAGCCCTGCCCCGCCCGCCTTGGCGCCGACGGCGCCGAGCAGGCACAGGAACAGCAATGCTCCCGCCGAGACCATCGGCACCAGATAGGCCGTCGGCGCGACAAGAACCAGAAGCAGCGGCGCCAGCGCGCCGATCGTGAAGGTCGCCGCCGATGCCAGCGCCGCCTGCACCGGCCGAGCGGTGCTGATCTCGGAGATTCCAAGTTCGTCCCGGGCATGCGCGCCGAGCGCATCCTTCACCATCAATTGCCTCGCCACTTCACGGGCCAGGCCATCCTCTACGCCGCGCTGGATATAGACCTGAGCGAGTTCTTCCCGCTCGAAGTCGGGATCCGTCGCCAGCTCGCGCCGTTCGCGCTCGAGATCGGCGTGTTCCGTATCCGACTGTGAACTCACCGAAACATATTCACCCGCCGCCATCGACATCGCGCCCGCGACCAGTCCGGCCACGCCGGTCAGCAGCACATCGCTTTGCGACGCGTTCGCCGATGCCACCCCGACGATCAGACTCGCGGTGGAGATGATGCCGTCATTGGCACCCAGCACCGCGGCACGCAGCCAACCGATCCGCGAGACGAGATGGTTCTCAGTGTGAAGTCCGCGCATGGATGACCTTTTCAAATGCAGTTTCGGCACAGCGGCCCGCAATCCGGTACATCAGCCATTCTCGACACGCGGGCCCTGCAATGCCGACCTTACCGCGTCGGCTGCCGACTAGCCACCAATGCATGTTGATATAAATCAAATGAGCAGACCGTTGGTTTGCTAACGCTACGCTCTCGTGTCGGAAGCCCGGCGGATACGGAGTTCAGGATGTCACATATGCGACGCATACTTGCGATCGTTGTTACGTCACTACTGGTTTCGACGGCGTCCTATGCGCAGACCGTCCTCATTCCCGGCTCGCTCAAAGGGCTTGGCTCGATGGGCCCCGTTGGGGTGAAGCGCCTCTGTGCGCCGCTCTCCATCGGGCTCTACGAATGGAAAATCGGGTGGGTAGCGCGCCTGCTGCAGCCCTCCGAAACCCAGGCGGCGTTGCTGCGGAGCCTGGCTGACGATTCAGCGCGCGCGCGGCAGGTGATCGCGGCAGCCTGTGCCGATGCCGGCGTCAGGACCACGATCGGCCAACTCGAAACCATGGAGCGGCGGCTGCAGGGCCTGACCGAGGCCGTGTCGCTGATCCGCCCGGGCTATGAACAATTCTACGCATCGCTCGACGGCAGGCAACGAGCGCGGCTGGAAGCGCTTGGCCCCGCCCGCGTCGGCTGGCGCTGGTAATGCTGTGGTCTCCGCGGCGGGAAGTGTAAGTCAGATCAGATGCCAATCTTCAATTCATCGAGGCGCTACGGCGCGGTAACGCAGTCGTTTCATTGGGCGACCGTCGCGCTTGTCGCTGTCGCCTGGCTTCTCGGGATCTTCGGCGACGATTTGCCGGGCAAGCCCGCGCAGGCGGCGGGGCTCTTGGTTCATATGGGCACTGGATTGCTGATTGTTCTATTGACCGTCATGCGCCTCAGCTGGCGCGGCATTGATCCACCCCTGACTGAAACCGCCAGCTCTACCGGCATCGCGCATTGGCTGCATCTGGCATCCCGGCTGACCCATCTGGGACTGTATGGCCTGCTGATCGCCGTACCGCTCCTCGGCATCGGCGTGCAGTTTGCGCGAGGCAACAGCCTGCCGATCTTCGGCCTGTTTCAGATCGTCTCACCCTGGGTCGCCGATCGGGCGTTCGCGCGCACGATCAAGGAAATTCACGAATGGCTGGCCCATGCGCTGGTGGTGATCGCCCTGTTGCATGCGACGGCGGCGCTGCTGCATCACCGGGTAGCGGGCGACCGCACATTGCTGCGCATGCTACCCGGCAAGTAGACGACGCCGCGCCATGGGCCGGTGACATCACGCATATGGGGATTCGGGGTGACGGTGCAGCCTGTCGACGCCAAGGACAATACCCCGCATCTCATGCGGTCGCTGACTCTGACGCACGCGGTGCTTTACGGTCTTGGCGTCACCATCGGGGCCGGCATCTATGTGCTGGTCGGTGTCGCCGCCGGGCGCAGCGGCATGCATGCGCCGCTGGCCTTCCTCGGCGCGGCGATTGTGATGTCCTTCACCGCCGCGACCTTCGCCGAGTTGGGGACGCGCATGCCGGTGAGCGCCAGCGAGGCGGCCTATGTCGAATCAGCGTTTCACCGCGGCTGGTTCAGCCTGGCGGTCGGACTGCTGGTGGTGGCGACGGCCACCGTGTCGGCCGCGACCATCAGCGCCGGCAGTGCCGGCTATATCGCGGTGTTCGTGCCGGTGCCGGCCGTCTGGATCATCACCGGCGTTGTATTGGCAATGGGCGCCGTCGCCTGTGTCGCGACCGTGCATTCGGTCTCCTTCGCGGGCCTGATGACGGTGGTTGAAGTCGGCGGGCTGGTCCTGATTATCATCGCGGGCATGACCCGCGGCAGCGAGGTGATCTCCCGGCTTCCCGAGATGTGGCCAACCATGCGGGATACGACGGCCTGGACCGGCATCGCCAGCACCTCGCTGATCGCGGTGTTCGCCTTCATCGGATTCGAGCATCTGGTCAATGTCGCCGAGGAGATGCAGCAGCCGAACCGCACGCTGCCGCGCGCGCTCTTCTTCACGCTGGGCCTCACCGCACTGATCTATGGCCTGATCGTGTGGATCGCGGTGATCGCGGTCCCGCCGGCGGAACTCTCCCGCTCCCCGGCACCGCTGGCGCTGGTGTTCGAGCGCCTCACCGGGCTTCCGCTGGTGACGATGAGCGCGATCGCCATCATCGCCACACTCAACGGCGTCATCGTTCACATCATCATGATCGGACGGGTGCTGTACGGATTGGCGGATCAAGGCAACCTGCCGAAATTTCTGACACGGCTCAATCCGGTGACGCACACACCCATTGTCGCGACCATGATCGGCGTCGGGGCGATTTTGATCCTCTCCCTGGCCGTTCCCCTTGTCGGCCTGGCCGACCTGACGTCCCGCCTGACGCTTGTCATCTTCGCCATCGTCAACGTCGCGCTGATCCGGATCAAGCTCCGAGGGGATCAGGTGCCGCCAGGCGCGTTCACCTGCCCGCTGTGGACGCCGTTCGGCGGCCTGATCACCAGCATCGCGCTGCTGGTGGCCGACCGGATGCCATGGTAGGGCGGCTGGCGTTGTCTGTGGCGGCGCAGGCTTCTCATCGCGCGTCCTGCAAAATCATCTCGGCGGCCTTCTCGGCAATCATGATGACCGGCGCGTTGGTGTTGCCCGACACCAAATCCGGCATGATCGACGCGTCGACCACGCGCAGGCCCTCGATGCCGCGCACGCGCAGCTGCTGATCGACGACGGCGAGCGGATCATTGCCCATCCGGCAGGTTGAGGTCGGGTGATACACCGTGCTGCCGCGCTGCCGGCAATAGGCCAGCAATGCCTCATCGCTGACCACCGCCGCGCCCGGCTCGACCTCGTCGACGACGAATGGTTTCAGCGCCGGCGCATGCAGCATCCGGCGCAGGATCTTGAGGCCTTCGACATTGGCGGTGCGGTCGGTTTCGGTGGCGAGATAGTTGATGCGGATTTCCGGCGGCACCGACGGATCGGCACTCTTGATGCGCAGCGAGCCTCGGCTTTCCGGCCGCAACTGGCAGACCGAGGCCGAGAAGCCGGAATAAGAATGCAGCGCCTCGCCCATCTTGTCGGTCGAGAATGGCAGAAAATGAATCTGGATATCCGGCGTCGCCAGCCGCGCATGGGTCTTGAAGAACGCGCCCGCCGTCCCGGCGGCAATGGTCAGCGGCCCGGTGCGGGACGCGGCGTAGCGCAGCGCCATCATGGTCTTGCGCAGCGGATGGTTGACGATGTCGTTCAGCGTGATCTTTTGCGCGCAGCGCATCACCATCCGGACCTGCATGTGATCCTGCAGATCGTGGCCGACGCCCGGCGCGTCCAGCACCATGTCGATGCCATGCTGGCGCAGCAGTTCCGCGGGACCGACGCCGGACAGTTGCAGCAATTGCGGGGAGTTGTACGCGCCGCTCGACACCAGAACTTCCCGGCGCGCGCGCGCTTGGCGCGTGATGCCGTTCTGCCGGTATTCGATTCCGACGGCGCGGCGTCCCTCGAACAGGATACGTTGTGCCAGCGCCTCGGTCTCGACGCGAAGATGCCCCTGACGCTGCGCGGTGCGCAGATAGGCCACCGCCGTCGAGGCACGGCGGCCGCGCCGCGTCGTGGTCTGGTACAGGCCGACGCCTTCCTGCGACGCGCCATTGAAATCCGGATTGAACGGCAGCCCAGTTTCGACCGCCGCGGCAATGAAGGCGTCCGACAGCGGATCGGGATGCCTGGTATCCGACACCGGCAGCGGCCCGCCGACTCCGTGGAACGCATCGGCGCCGCGCTGCTGGTTCTCCGCCTTCTTGAAGAACGGCAGCACGTCATCATAGCCCCAGCCGGTATTGCCCTGCTGGCGCCAGCGGTCGTAATCCTCGTGCTGGCCGCGCACATAGAGCAGGCCATTGATCGAACTCGAGCCGCCCAGCACCTTGCCGCGCGGCTGGAACACCGAACGTCCGTCCAGCCCGGGCTCGGGCTCGGTCTGGTACATCCAGTTGACGGTCTTTTCCTTGAACAGCTTGCCATAGCCGAGCGGCACGTGGATCCAGATGTTGCGGTCCTTCGGGCCCGCCTCCAGCAACAGCACCGAATATTCGCCGGACGCGGTGAGCCGGTTGGCCAGCACACACCCCGCCGACCCGGCGCCGACAATGACGTAATCGAATTCGTCGGTGGCGGCTGCGCGTGTGGACGCCTTGTTTTGACTCATGATTTCCCCAGCTCGGCTTTTTATGTCGCGATGACCGGAACTGCCGAAGCCCCGGGCGATTCCGCGATCAGACCAGAACTCGGATGCCGGAGCAACGCGGCACACCGCGGCTCGATGCGAGAAACGCGATTCCGGCTCGGCGACGCGTCACTGTCAGAGCGAGTTGCGTGCCAGGTCACAGACGTTCGCGATTCGGACTCACGCGATGCTGGCAACTAGCGAAAACTATCCTCTGGATAGAATTTATTTCACGTTAACGTTTCGTTGACTCTCGACACTCCGGACAAAGTGGATTCATATCATTTTACGATTCGAAGTGGGCGGGGCAGTCTTTTCGAGTATGTGCAAACTGGCATTCCGAGGGGGCTAAGGCATGGCGCGTGCAAACGCGGCGGACGCATGTGTTCAATCCGATTCAATCAAGGGATTGGCACAATCGATCGCGAAACCGGCCTATCACCGGCTTCTGATAGCAGAGCCCGCGCTGCGACGCGCGGTCCCCACTTTGATCATCGCTTTCCTGATCACCATTTTCTTCGGCGCCTTCGTTCAGGTTCTCGACCAGAGCCGGCAGAAACAGGGATCGATGAAGCGCGATCTCGCCGCGCTCGCCGATCTGCTTGGCGAGCGGCTCGACCGAGTAGGCGCGATCCGGCAGGATCGTCCAGCATCGGTCGAACGGCTGCAAAGCCTGCTGCCCGGTCTGATTCCGTCCTGGGGCATTTCCGCGGGGCGCCACGTCATCGTGCTCGGCGCCGATCAGCGCATCCTCGCCCGGGTGCCCATCGACGTGCCGCTGGGCGACACCAGCCGCATTCTTGACGTGCTGAGCGCCACGCAATCGGTGAGCGCGCAGACCCAGCGCACCGATGTAGTCGAGGTTATCCTGCCCAGCGGCAGCCATGCGATGGCCACCCAGCGCATCGTCAAGGCGCTGCCGGGTCAGGTCGTCATCATCCAGGAAAACAACGATGCGATCTGGCGCTCCGATGCCGCGCTCTCAATCACGCTATCGGCGACCACCGGATTCGTTGTGCTGATTCTCGGCTTCGCGTTTCACTGGCAGTCGACCCGCGCCCGCGAAGGCGACGCCATCAATGACGCCGTGCGCGGCCGCATCGATACCGCGCTGAACCGCGGCCGCTGCGGGTTGTGGGACTGGGACCTGTCGCGCGGCCGGATCTTCTGGTCGCAATCGATGTTCACCATGCTCGGACTGGAAAGTCGAAGCGACCTTCTGACCTTCGGCGAGGTCAACGCGCTGGTGAAGTCCGATGACATCAATTTGTTCGAGGTCGCCGACCAGCTGATCTCCTCGAAGCTCGACCACATCGACCAGACCTTTCGCATGCAGCACGCCAGCGGTCACTGGATCTGGCTGCAGCTGCGCTGCGAGCTGAGCCAGGGCCAGGGCGACAGCGGCCAGCACCTGATCGGCATCGCCGTCGACATCACCGAACAAAAGAGCCTGGCCGAGCGCACCGTGGAAGCCGACGTGCGGCTGCGCGACGCCATCGAGACTATTCCGGAGGCGTTCGTGCTGTGGGACGCCCACGACCGCCTGGTGCTGTGCAATTCGCATTTCCAGCGGCTGCACAAGCTGCCGGAAACCGCGGTGGCCCCGGGTACGTCCTATGAGACCGTGATCGAAGTCGGCAGCATGCCGGAGGTCCGCACCCGGCTGGCCGAGGCCGGCGCCGCCGAGCCCGGCGCGCGCACCTTCGAGGCGCAGATCGAGAATGGCAGCTGGCTGCATATCAGCGAGCGCCGCACCAAGGATGGCGGCTACGTCTCGGTCGGCACCGACATCACCCGCATCAAGGAACACGAGCAGAAGCTGGTCGACAATGATCTGCGGCTGCGTGCCACGGTGATCGACCTCAAACATTCGCAGACCGCGCTGGAGCAGCAGGCGCTCGAACTCGCCGACCTCGCGCAAAAATATTCCGACGAGAAGAACCGCGCCGAGGAAGCCAACCAGACCAAATCGAAGTTCCTCGCCAATATGAGCCACGAGCTGCGCACGCCGCTCAACGCCATCATCGGCTTCTCGGAAATCATGGGCAGCGGCATGTTCGGCACGCTGGGCTCGGACAAATACCAGGAATACTGCACCGACATCCTGACCAGCGGGCACTACCTGCTGGAAGTCATCAACGACATTCTCGACATGTCGAAGATCGAGGCCGGCCGCATGAAGCTCGACCTTGAGCCGCTCGATCTGGCGCAGACGCTGTCGGAATCGCTGCGCGTCGTGACGGGCCGCGCCAACGACAAGAACCTGACGCTGTCGGCCGACATCCAGGCCTACACGCCGGTCGTCGCCGACCGCCGCGCCATCAAGCAGATCCTGGTCAATCTGCTCTCCAACGCCGTGAAGTTCACGCCCGATGGCGGCCGCATCACGGTGCGCAGCCGGGTGTTGCGCGACAGCGTGGTGCTGATGATCGCCGACAGCGGCATCGGCATCGCCCCGCATTCCCTGGAGCGCCTCGGCCGGCCGTTCCGGCAGGTCGGG
>JACMOT010000031.1 GCA_014377915.1 Tardiphaga sp. | reverse complement strand
CACCGGCCACGGTGCGCCGCTGCAGGTGGTGTGCGGCGCGCCCAATGCGCGCGCCGGGATGATCGGTGTGTTCGGCGGGCCGGGGACCTATGTTCCGGGGAGCGACTTCACGCTCAAGCTGGCGTCGATCCGCGGGGTCGAGTCGAACGGCATGATGTGTTCGGCGCGCGAGCTGCAGCTGAGCGACGAACATGAGGGGATCATCGAGCTCGATGCCGGCGCGCCGGTTGGGGCGAGCTTCGCCGATTTCGCCGGCCTGGACGATAGCCTGTTCGATGTCGCGATCACCCCCAACCGGCAGGATTGCATGGGTGTTCGCGGGATTGCGCGCGACCTTGAACGGGGCGAGCGCGGCGGCGGGATTGTCGACGCTTTCGACCTCGAGCCCGATGCGGGTCAGCGTCTCCGCCACCGTAGACGCGTCGGCGTCGGTGTCGAGATGCTCCTTGAGCCAGGAAAGGGTGAACTTCATGCGCCCACGCCCCCGCTGAGAGTCGGCACGTCGAAGGCCGAAAATCCATGGTGCTTGAGCCACCTGAAGTCGGCATCGAAGAATGGCCGCAAGTCATTCATGCCATATTTCAGCATCGCCAGCCGATCGATTCCGCAACCAAAGGCAAAGCCCTGGTATTCGGCCGGATCGAGCCCGCACGCCGTGATGACGCGCGGGTGGACCATGCCGCTGCCCAGCACTTCCAGCCATTTGTCGGCCTCGCCGGCGCCGGCCGGCTTGTTGGTTTTGGAGGAATAGCCGACATCAACCTCGACCGAAGGCTCGGTGAAGGGGAAAAAGCTGGGACGGAAACGCAGCACGACATCATCGACTTCGAAAAACGCCTTGATGAAGGTTTCCAGCGTCCAGCGCAGGTTGGCCATCGTGGCGGTCTTGTCGATCACCAGCCCTTCGACCTGGTGGAACATCGGCGTGTGGGTGGCATCCGAATCGCTGCGATAGACGCGGCCGGGCGCGATGATGCGGATCGGCGGCTTTTGCGTCATCATCGTGCGGATCTGCACCGGCGAGGTGTGGGTGCGCAGCAGCATGCGGTGCTCGCGACCCTCGACTTCAGGGAAATAGAAAGTGTCGTGCATCGCCCGCGCCGGGTGCGATTCCGGAATGTTGAGCGCGCTGAAATTGTGCCAGTCGTCCTCGATCTCCGGCCCCGTCGCCACCGCGAACCCCAGGTCGGCGAAAATCTCGGCCAGTTCGTCCATCACCTGCGACACCGGGTGGATACTGCCGACCAGCGCAGGCGCAACCGGCAACGTCATGTCCTGGCGCTCGGAAGCGAGGCGGGCATCGAGCGCGGCCGCCTCCAGCGCCAGCTTGCGCGCCGCCAAGGCCCCGCCGATCGCCTCGCGCAGGCCGTTGAACAACGGGCCCTGGACCTGGCGTTCCTCGGATGACATGCCGCCAAGCGTCTTCAACAGGGCCGTGACCACGCCGGATTTGCCCATCGCGGCGACACGCACCGCCTCGATTGCGTCGGGCGTGCCGGCGGCGGCGATCTGGGCAAGCAGCTCGGCTTGCAGCGTTTCGGTGTGCATTGTCTCTCCCCGGAGCCAGCCGGTTAGCCGTTCAGGCGCCAAAACAAAAGGGGCGCGGAAGGTTGACCCTTCCGCCCCCCTCGATGTCCGTCAGATCGGGCTGTTGTTAAGCAGCGATCTTGGCATCAAGCGCGGCCTGGGCCTGCGCGATGATGGCCTTAAACACTTCGGGTTCGTGCATCGCCATATCGGCCATGATCTTGCGATCGATCTCGATACCGGCCAGCTTGGTGCCGTGCATGAACACGCAATAGGTCAGGCCCTGTTCGCGCACCGCTGCGTTGATGCGCTGGATCCAGAGCGCGCGGAAATTGCGCTTCTTGGCCTTGCGATCGCGATATGCGTATTGGCCGGCCTTTTCGACAGCCTGCCGGGCGATGCGGATGGTGTTCTTGCGACGGCCGAAATAGCCCTTCGCCTGATCCAGAATCCGTTTGT
>JACMOT010000305.1 GCA_014377915.1 Tardiphaga sp. | reverse complement strand
GGCCGCGCGAGCCAACGAAACCCGTGCTGCGATCAACTCTTTAAGTTTATCGATCTGCTGGCCGTCCCACGGCGTATAGTTCTTCATTCGACACCTCGCTTCGCCAGTTACTACGACCAAGAGGGGTAAATGGTTCAGCCTTCACGGATTTGTCAGATAAATGCATGGCGACCGACGCAGTCGGTCTTGAACTACGGCGTGGCCACGATGACGCGCGCCCCGGCATCAGCGAGATGCTGACGCTGTTCCGGCGACGCGCCGCTGTCGGTTACCAGGGTCCAGCGCGGCGGTAGTGGCGCCCAGGCAATCTGCTCGGCGCGGCCAAGCTTGCTGGCATCGGCCAGAACGATAACTTCCTTCGCCTGTTCCATCATCAGCGACTTCAACGCTACCTGCTCAAGGTCCGCCTCGCACAGACCACGCTTGTTGACCACGCCATCGGCACTCATGACGGCACGGTCCGCGGTCATGCGGCGTAGCGATTCATGGGCCAGTGGCCCTATCGTGCTCATGCTGGTGGCGCGCAACGTGCCACCCAGCACGACCAGTTCGATTGACGGAGCCTTGGCAAGAAAGGGCAGCAACGCCAGATTATTGGTGATGATACGCAGCCGCCGCCGCAGCAGCAGCCGGCCAAAGGCTGCGACCGTCGAGCCCGCGTCGAGAATCAGCGTGTCGCCATCCGCGATCAGATCGATCGCCACGCGTGCGATCGCCTGCTTCTCCTTGCCCTGGACGGCAAGCCGCTGCTCGAGCGTCGTCTCGGCAGCCTGCCCGGTAAGAATGGCGCCGCCATAGGTGCGGCGCACGGCATTGTTGCGCGACAGATGCTGCAGGTCGCGCCGCACGGTAGAGGCGGAGACGTCGAACCGCCGCGCCAGATCGTCGACGTCGATCTCGCCGGCGTTCAGCGCTTCCAGCAGGCGGGCGTGACGTTCCTTGCTGCGCATCGACATCAGAATCGACACTCTCGCGCTGGCAGACGCATCTTCAATCGATAGCACGCCGATTCAGACCTGCGGACATGTTCGCCCAATCCGGGCTATCGTTCCCCGGGCGCGGTGCGCTGCGGCGCTCTTTGCGGCGTGGTGCACCGCCGAGCCGGGGTCGCCGGTGCGCGTAGACTAAAACGGGATCCCGGATCTGCGGAGCGGCATGAAGAATGCCGCACCGTGTCCGGCAAACGGTTACGCCGCCTGGCTGCGCTTCGGCGCGAGGTCGGCGGCCTGCCGCAGCGCCTCGATCAAACTGCGCTCGTCGGCAATACCCTTGCCGGCGATGTCGAAGGCGGTGCCGTGATCGACCGAGGTACGGATCATCGGCAGGCCGACCGTGATGTTGACGCCGGATTCCAGCCCGAGCACCTTGATCGGGCCGTGCCCCTGATCATGATACATGGCTACCACCATGTCGTAGTCGCCGCGGCCGGCCAGAAAGAACAGCGTATCGGCCGGCAGCGGACCTTGCACGTCCCAGCCCTTGGCCTTGCAGGCGAGGACCGCCGGCGTGATCTTCTCGGCCTCCTCGCCCTGACCGAACAGGCCGTTTTCGCCGGCATGCGGATTAATCGCGCAGACGCCGATCTTCGGATTTTTGATGCCTGCCTTGATCAGCACGTCATGGCCACGCGTGATCACCCGCTCGACCAGACCCGGCTCGATCTTCCGGATGGCGTCGATCAGGCCGATATGGGTGGTGACATGAATCACGCGCAATTTTGGCGAGACCAGCATCATCGACACTTCCGGCGTTCCGGTCAGATGCGCGAGCAACTCGGTATGGCCGGGATATTTGTGGCCCGCCGCATGCAGCGCTTCCTTGGAGAGCGGCGCGGTGCAGATCGCCTGCGCGATCCCCGACTGCACGACTTCCACGGCTTTCTCGATATAGCGATAGGCAGCTTCACCGGCGATCGGCGACATCCGGCCGAACGGCAGATCGTCGGGCACGTTCTTCAGATCGACGCACTGCACCGCTTTTGATACGAAGTCCGCGTCCTTCGCGTCGGCCAGCTCGTCGACGTCGAGCGCAACGCCTACCATCCGGGCGGCCTTTCGCAGTCGGGCGGCATCGCCGATCACCAGCGGATTACAGATCTCGTGGGCGTAAGGCTGGGCCAACGCCTTCATGATGACTTCGGGGCCGATGCCGGCCGGGTCGCCCATGGTGATCGCAATGGTGGGACGGCTCATGTGAAGCTTCCTTGGGTTCGGACGGCGCGAAGCCGCTCGGCGATGCGGATGAGGCTCTGTTCGTCGCCGAACGCCCCCGCTTTGGTAGCAATCGGAAACGACAATTCGCCAAGCGTAAGGCCAAGCGAGACGCCTGGCTCGATCTCGTCGGCGAGACGGATGCCGTTGATGCCGAAGCCCGACAGCAGCGCGGCGGCGGTTTCGCCGCCGGTCGCGGCAAAGGCGCCGATCGCAGGTGCGACCGGTGCCAGAACATCGGCAAGCGCCTGCGCGAGCTGCGGTCCGAGCGACATGTCCGGTTCGTCGTCCATCACGATCTCGACCAGCGCGTCACCACCGACGTAGAGACGCTTCATCACGGCTGCGGCAAGCGCCGATTGACGGGCGCTGTCGCCGAGCAATGTTTCCGCCGTGACCGCAAAATGTTCGACGGTGCCGGTGGCTGCAAGTTCGCGCGCCGCCGCGCGTGACGCCCCGGCAAGCGAGCCTACCACGATCAGGGTGCCCAACGCGCTGGCCG
>JACMOT010000304.1 GCA_014377915.1 Tardiphaga sp. | reverse complement strand
CGTGCGCAGCCTTGCTTCCGTATCGGGAAACGCTCCGCCATGATCGCGCAGTACCGCGACCGCGCAGGCATGCAGGTTACGGGCGCGGGAATAATAGCCAAGCCCGGCCCACATCCGCAGCACGTCGTCCTGCGACGCGGCGCCGAGATCGGCCACGCTCGGCCAGCGCGCCAGGAATTTTTCGAAATAAGGCCCGACGGTCTGCACGCCGGTCTGCTGCAGCATGATTTCCGACAGCCAGACCCGGTACGGATCGATCGCGCCGCCGGGCAGCGGCCGCCACGGCAGTTTGCGGCGATGGCGGTCATACCAGTCGAGCAGCAGCAGCGGCCGGTCGACGACCGTTACGGACTTTCGGGTCTTGATGGCTGGCGATACGGTCACAGCGCATTGTAAATTCGGATTCGGGCCATGGCCAGCACCTGTCAATGCTGGCACGCCGCCTGATTTCAGCTGCCCCACCCCGTGGCAGGTGCTAGGACACGGCATGCGCAAGCCCGGATACATCTCCGCAAAACCCTTGTCCGTCCTGCTCGGCGGGGTGTTTGCCGATGCCTTCGCCAAACAGGGCTTTGCGTCGCGGGAACTGGTGACGCGCTGGGCGGAGATCGCCGGCGCCGAAGTGGCGAAATTTTCCGAACCGCTCAAGATCCAGTGGCCGCGCCCGGTCGAGGGCCAGCCGCAGCTGCCGGCAACCCTGATCCTGCGCGTCGAGGGCCCGATGGCGCTGGAGATCCAGCATTCCTCAGACGCCATCCTGCAGCGCGTCAACCGTTTCTTCGGCTGGAACGCGGTCGGCAAGATCGCGCTGCGCCAGGCCCCGCTGTCGCGGCCGAAACCACGCCGAACCATCACACCGCTCGACGCCTCCGCGGTGGCTGCGGTCGCCAAGGACCTCGGCTCGGTCGAGGATGACGGGTTGCGCCAGGCGCTGGCGCGGCTGGGCGCCTCGATCAAGCGGAATTGAGCCGGACGCCAGCCCCATCTCCGGGCTCGCGCTTGCCACATTTGGCGTTTCAAGTTAGCGAACAGGGACATTTCCGGGCGCGCCGCGCCGATATGGAGCATTCCGTTGATCATCACGCGCCGTGACTTCACTGCCGCCCTTGCCCTCACCGGCGCCGCCGCTGCCATCGGCCTGTCGCCGCTGCGGCTGATCGACCAGGCCTTCGCGCAGAGCGCCGCCGACGTCGCCAAGCCGGTGTCGCTGCCCGACATGGCGATCGGCTCCAAGGATGCCACCGTCACCATCACCGAATATGCCTCGATGACCTGCCCGCATTGCGCGGCCTTCACCGAGCAGGTGCTGCCGAAGATCAAGGAAGCCTTCATCGACACCGGCAAGGTCCGCTTCGTGTTCCGCGAATTCCCGCTCGACATCAAGGCCGCCGCCGGCTCGATGCTGGCGCGCTGCATCGCCAAGGATGACGCCGGGAAGTATTTCACCGTCACCGAACTGCTGTTCAAGACGCAGAACGACTGGGTGATGAAGGACACCGCCGCCAGCCTGACCCGGATCGGCAAGCAGGCCGGCCTCAGCCAGGAAGCGGTGGAAGCCTGCCTGAAGGACCAGGCGCTGCTCGACAAGATCGCCGCCGACCAGAAATTCGCCAATGAGGTGCTGAAGGTCAATTCGACCCCGACCTTCTTCATCAACGGCGACATGCTCAAGGGCGAGACCTCGTTCGAGGATTTTTCCAAGAAGATCACCCCGCTGCTGAAGAGCTGAGGGCTTCTTCAGTCAGCCGAGAAGCGATGCTTCGCGGCTGAAGGCCTGCCGAGCGCGACACGCGGCGCACCTGCGTCGTCCATTCGAATGTCAAACAGCCACACCTCAGCGGTCCCGCGGCGCCATGCGCCCGGGGTTTGCCAGAAATCTCCCCTCGAAAATGAGGGGAGACGGCGCGCCGACAGGCGCGGGGGTGGCGGTTGGGACGCGATCCGTGTCACCACGAATCGCGACGGCTATGAGCGCGCCACATCGCGGGCGGGTTTACGCAGCCTGCGGCTGCTATGGGCGATTTTGGGCCAGGGGACCGTGCTTCCGGTCCAGGCTGCAGCCCCAGGGCCGCTGATCCGGCCGGCTTTCGCCCGCCTTCTACCTGTCCCGTGCAGCCACTGAAGGCAGCGCCCCGTGGTGGGCACGGACGGCGCCCCCCGGCCTCCCGAGTCCGCGGCTGCGAACCACGACCGCGAGCGCCGCATCCAAGCCCGCTTCAGAACGCCTCATGAAGCGGCCCCTCGCCGGTCCAGAAAAAGAGGATTATGATCTTAATAGGATTTTTGTCAAAATGAGCGACCGGTTAATTTTTCCGCGACAATTGCCGCCGACCGATTGGGCCAAGATTAACCGCCCGGCGCGATCCCGGCACGGCGTAAACCCCGGTTAAATCCCGCGACTACCATGCTCCGGCGGCAACGGAGATGAGGCGATGGCTACCAACTGGATACTGGACGGGATTACGCTGGCGCTGGTGAGCTACGGCGTGGCGTGTTGCGTGGTGCCGGCCGGCCGCCCGGCCGGAGAATCCGCCCGCGACATGCTGCGCGCCTAT
>JACMOT010000030.1 GCA_014377915.1 Tardiphaga sp. | reverse complement strand
GGCTGCTGTTTCTGGGATCGCTGGTGGCGCTGGCGCTATTCGATCCCGCGGTGGCTTCCGGCATCGCGCGTATCTCGCTGGTGCTGATCGCCTTCGCCGGCTTCGGCCTGATCGTGTACCTGTCGACCCACGGCTTCGACCGCGCGGTGCTGCTGATCCCGACCTGGTTCCTGCTGGTGGTCTGGGTCGTCGCAGCCGGCATGACGGTCGGCGGCTCGGTCACCAACGACATTGTCGGGCCGGCGCTGCTCGGCGGCCTGGTGCTGATCGTGATGCTGATCGGCTTCACGGTGATGCAGCACGCCTTTGCGGGCGGCGGCGCCACCAATGGGATCGTCTCCGACGTCGAGCGCCGCGCGCTGGCGCTGACCGGCTCCGGCGACCTGATCTGGGACTGGGACGTCTCCGCAGACAAGGTGTTCACCTCGCCCGAAACCGAGGCCCTGCTCGGCCTCAAGCGCGGCGCGCTGGAAGGCCCGGCCGCCGGCTGGCTCGAAGTGCTGCACCCGCTCGACCAGGACCGCTTCCGCGCCGCGCTGGACAGCGTGCTCGACCAGCGCCGCGGCCGACTGGTGCAGGATTTCCGGCTACGCACGCCGGATGGCCATTTCATGTGGTTCGCGCTCAAGGCGCGCCCGGTGGTTGGCTCCGACGGCGAGGTGTCGCGCGTCGTCGGCACCCTGACCGACGTCACCGAGACCAAGAACGCCGAAGAGCGCATGCTGCACGATTCCGTGCATGACAATCTCACCGGCCTGCCCAATCGCAAACTGTTCATCGACCGGCTCGGCGCCGTCGCCAATCTGGCGAAGACGATGCCGACCTTGCGGCCGACCCTGATGGTGATCGACCTCGACCGCTTCAAGCAGGTCAATGATTCTGTCGGCATCGCGGTCGGCGATTCGATCCTTCTGACGCTGGCGCGGCGCCTGACCCGGATCCTGAAGCCGCAGGACACGCTGGCCCGGCTCGCCGGGGACCAGTTCGGCCTGATGCTGATGTCGGAAGCCGACCCCGCCAAGATCACCGCCTTTGCCGAGACCATCCGCAAGACCATCCGCGCGCCGATCGCGTTCAACGACCGCGAGATTTTCCTGACCGCCTCGATCGGCCTGGCGCTGTCCGACCCGACCACGCCGTTGTCCGACGAGATCATCAAGGACGCCGAGCTGGCGATGTACCATTCGAAGCGGATCGGCGGCGATCGCATCGACGTCTACAAGCCGGCAATGCGCGCCCGCAAGACCGACCGCCTGACGCTGGAATCCGAACTGCGCCGCGCCATCGAGCGGCAGGAAATCACCATCCTGTATCAGCCGATCGTGCGGCTGGAAGATCGTTCAATCGCCGGCTTCGAGGCGCTGGCGCGCTGGGATCATCCCAAGCTCGGCCGGATGTCGCCGGTGGAGTTCATCGCGATTGCCGAGGAGATCGGGCTTATCATCGATCTCGGCATGTTCGTGATGGACCAGACCGCCAAGCAGTTGGCGATCTGGCAGCGCGCGATGCGCGCCCGCGAGCCGATCTTTGCCAGCGTCAACGTCTCCTCGCGGCAGTTGCTGCGCCATGACCTGCTGCACGACATCCGCACGGTGCTGTCGCGTTCCTCGGTCGCCCGCGGCACGCTGAAGCTGGAGCTGACGGAATCGCTGGTGATGGAAAACCCGGAACATGCCGCCCAGATGCTGCACCGCATCCGCGAACTCGGCACCGGCCTGTCGCTGGACGATTTCGGCACCGGCCATTCCTCGCTGGCCTATCTGCAGCGCTTCCCGTTCGATACGCTGAAGATCGACCAGTCCTTCGTCCGCACCACCAGCCGCGGCACCCGCCCGGTGATCCTGAAATCGATCATCGCGATGGCCCACGATCTCGGCATGGATGTCGTCGCCGAAGGCGTCGAGACCGATTCGGATGCCGTGGAGCTGTATCAACTCGGCTGCGAATACGCCCAGGGCTTTGCCTTTGGCGAACCGATGGACGCCGACGCCGCGATGCGGCTGCTGACCGAGGAACGGCTGGAGGCCGCGAGCTGACCGGCACGCGACGTGACGCCACCTACCTTGGCTGCTTAGCGAAGATGCAAGACTCCCTGACTACTTATGTAAGCATCGCGGACGCTGCGCAGCTTTGACCGTCGCATCCGTTCACAGGCAGCCACGGATCCCGATGACCGGCCAGAATTCACCCGCTATCACCGCCACACCGCGCGGCAAGGCGCCGCTCGCGATCGTCGCCGGCGCGATGGCGCTGGGCGCGGGCTATGCGCTGGTGCTTGGCGAAGACGCCAATTGGGACTGGCAGAATTATCACGAATACAATGTCTGGGCGCTGCTGCATGGCGGCTATCCGCGCGACGCCATGCCGCCGGGCTTCCAGACCTATTTCAATCCCGTGATCTATTTCCCCTGGTACGCGCTGCGCCACGCACTGCCGCCGGTGATGGCCGGGATGATCGCCGGCGCGGTACACGGGCTCAATCTGGCGCTGATCTGGTGGCTGACACGGCTCCTGCTGGGCACGGCGGCCGGCGCGCTGACGATCGGCGCCGCGGTGCTGCTCGCCGCGATGGGACCGATGACGCTCTCGGAAGTCGGCACCAGCTTTTCCGATATTATCACCTCGATACCCATTATCGCCGGACTGGCGCTGATGCTGGCGGCTGACGATCCAAAACCGCGGCGCTATTTGCTGGCCGGGCTGCTGGTGGGCCTCGCGGTCGGTTTCAAGCTGACCAACATCGTGTTCGCACTCGGCCTCGCCGCGGCGGCCCTGGCGGCAGCGCGGCCGCCGCGGGCATTGCTCTGGCTCGGCCTTGGCGGCGCGATCGGCGGCGTGCTGACCGGCGGCGGCTGGAGCCTGATGCTGTGGCGCGAATTCGGCAATCCGCTGTTTCCGCTGCTGAACAGCTTCTTCCCCTCGCCGGAGATGCCGCCGATCACCCTGCTCGACCGCCAGTTCATCGCGCGCGGAATTCTCGACGCCCTCGCCTATCCCTATTACTGGCTGATCGGCGATAACCGCAGTTCGGAGCTGCCGTTTCGCGACGCGCGCTTCGCGCTGCTTTTCGTCCTGGTGCCCGCCGCGATTCTGGCACGGATCAAATCGGCGGCGGCGCGGCTGGCGCGCCGCGACCTGCAGCTGCTGCTGTTCATGGCGGTTGCCTATGGGGTGTGGCTGCTGCTGTTCGCGATCCAGCGCTATATCGTCACGCTGGAATTGCTGACCGGGCCAGCCATCGTGCTGCTGCTGGTTCGTATCCTCAGCGCCATCCCCGCGGCGCGATCACCGAGCGGCTTGTGCCGGAACAGCCAGATCGCGATCGTCGCCATCGCCGCCGTGGCGGCGGCCTGGACACAGCCCACCGACTGGTGGCGCCGGCCCTGGTCCGATCCCTACCAGCCGGCGATTTCAGCCCGGCTGGCGCAGCCCGCGACCTACTTCCTGCTCGACAAGCCGATATCCTTTATCGCGCCGCGTCTGCCGGCCGGCTCTCGCTTCTATATGCTCGCCGACCAAGCGTTGCCGATCCTGCCGGGCGGGTTGTTCGACCGCCGCATTCGCGCCGGACTGGCTGACCCGCTGCCGGGCGGCCATTGGGAACTGCACATCAAGGGGCGGACCATTCAGCCCGATCTATTGCTGGCCTACGGGCTGAGCGTCGATCCGGCGCAGCCCTGCGTCGACATCGAGGGTGCCAATCTGGGATCGGTGCTGGTCGCCTGCCCGCTAATCCCCCACGCGCCGTAATATCGATCAGGCACTCGTCCCGGACGCGGCGCGATGCGCCTCCGCGGGAGGCGTCATGCGCCGCGG
>JACMOT010000029.1 GCA_014377915.1 Tardiphaga sp. | reverse complement strand
GGGGCCGGCGGCGTCGCCGCGGCGCGCGCGGTGCTGTCGTCGCCGCCGGATGGCTATACGCTGGCGCTGCTCAGCAACGGCACCGCCGTCAGCGTGCCGCTGTTCAAGAGCCTGCCGTTCGATCCGGTGAAGGACTTCGCGTCGATCTCCAGCATCGGCTTCTTCGATTTCATCGTCGGCACCAACGCCGAGTCGCCCTACAAGACGCTGCCCGACCTCATCGCCTTCGCGCGCGCCAATCCCGGCAAGCTCAATGTCGGCACCATCAGCGTCGGCAGCACGCAAAACCTGTCCGCGCAATTGCTGAAATCCACCGCCGGGATCGATTTCCAGATCGTGCCCTATCGCGGCACGCCGGAAGTCATCGTCGGCCTGCTGCGCAAGGATATCGACGTCATGATCGACAATTATGTCGGCAAGAAATCCGCGCTGATTGACGGCAAGGTCACGGCGGTCGGCACCACCGGGGAAAACCGCTCGGTGATCCTGAAGGACGCGCCCACGGTGATCGAGGGCGGCGTCAAGGGCTACGACGTGGTGTCGTGGAATGCGCTGTTCGCGCCGGCGGCCACGCCGCCGGAGGTGATCGCGAAACTCAACGCCGCGTTGCGCGACGTGGTGGCGCAGCCCGACGTCAAGCAGAAGCTGCTCGATCTCGGCATCGAGGCGCGCGCCGGCTCGCCGGAAGAGCTGAAAGCGCGGCTGGTGGATGACATCGCCAAATGGACCAAGGTGATCGAGCAGGCCGGCATTCCCAAACAATAACGGCGCGCGCTCTTCCATCAAGCCATCAAGGACGTCATGACCAAACCAACCGTTCCCGGTCCCGATCCCGACACCCGCACGCCCAGGTTCAAGCTGCCGGCGCTGGCCTGCGATTCCCATACGCACATCTTCGGGCCCGGCGCGAAATATCCCTATGTCGGTTCCTACATTCCGCCGGATGCGCCGCTGGAGGATTTCCAGAAGCTGCATAAAATTCTCGGCATCGGCCGCGCGGTGATCGTCAATGCCAGCGTCCACGGCACCGACAATTCAGTCGCGCTGGACGCCATCAAGGCCCCTGGCGGTCGTTATCGCGCGGTGGCCAATATCGCCGGCAGCATCACCGAGCAGGGCCTGCAGGAGCTGCACGATGGCGGCTTTCGCGGCTGCCGCTTCAACTTCGTCAAGCACCTCGGCGGCACGCCGGGTATGATGGTGTTTCACCGCATCATCGACATGATCGCGCCGCTGAACTGGCACGTCGATCTGCACTTCGACGCGATCGACCTGCCGGACTATGCCGAACTGCTGGCGAGACTGCCGGTGCGCTACACGATCGACCACATGGGCCGCGTCAAGGCGGCCGACGGTCTCGACCAGTTGCCGTTCCGCACGCTGCTCGACCTGATGCAGCGCGACGAGAAGTGCTGGGTCAAAGTGTCCGGCTGCGAGCGCGTGACCTCGATGGGCCCGCCCTTCACCGACGCCGTGCCGTTCGCGAAAAAGATCTGCGACACCGCGCCGGACCGCGTGATCTGGGGCACCGACTGGCCGCATCCCAACGTCAAGGCGATGCCCAATGATGGCGACCTCATCGACCTGATCCCGCTGTTCGCACCGGATCCGGCCGTGCAGCAAAAAATTCTGGTCGACAATCCGGCGCGTCTTTTTGATTTCGATAGC
>JACMOT010000303.1 GCA_014377915.1 Tardiphaga sp. | reverse complement strand
CATCGCGGCGCACCGCTGCAATTTCCGGAGCACAGCCGGGAATCCTATCTCGCCGCAGCGCGAATGGGCGCCGGCGTGATCGAATGCGACGTCACGTTTACGAAAGACCGCCAGCTGGTGTGCCGGCATTCGCAATGCGATCTGCACACCACCACCAACATCCTCTCGGTGCCGGCGCTGGCGGCGAAATGCTCGCAAGGTTTCGTCCCTGCCGATCCCGCCACCGGCCGCAAGGCCTCGGCCAAATGCTGCACCAGCGACATCACTCTGGCCGAGTTCAGGACGCTGTCGGCCAAGATGGACGGCTTCAATCCCAACGCCACGACGCCTGCGGACTATCAGAACGGCACGCCGCGCTGGCGCACCGACCTCTACGCCGCGTCGGGCACGCTGATGACCCATGCCGACAGCATCGCGCTGATCAAAGCCCTCGGCGCCAAATTCACGCCGGAGCTGAAGGCCGCCGAAGTGCCGATGCCGTTCGACGGCGACTACACCCAGGAAAAATACGCGACGCAAATGCTCGACGATTATCGCCAGGCCGGCATTCCGCCGGCCGACGTGTTCGCGCAAAGCTTTTCCCTCGCCGACATCCTGTACTGGGTGAAGACGGCGCCGGACTTTGCGGCGCAGGCTGTCTATCTCGAGGACCGCTACGAGAAACAGGGCCTCGATCCCAACAGGCCCGAAACCTGGAAGCCGTCGATGCCGGAGCTGCGTGCCCAGGGCGTCAGGATCCTGGCGCCGCCGATCACCACCATGCTGGCGCTGAACGACAAGAACGAGATCGTCCCCTCCGCCTACGCCAAAGCAGCGAAAGAAGCCGGCCTCGATCTGATCGGCTGGTCGCTGGAACGCGACGGCCCGCTCGGCAAAGGCGGCGGCATCTATCATTCCTCCGTCAAATCAGCGATCGACCGCGATGGCGACACGCTGACGGTGCTCGACGTGCTCGCTAGGCAGGTCGGCATCCGCGGCATGTTCTCGGACTGGCCGGCGACCACGACGTTCTATGCAAGCTGCATGGGGATGAAATAGCGCCACCCGCGCCGGCATTGCGTCGGCACGCCAGCCACGCCGCGCCTCGCAGCGGTTTCACGACCGCAGCCCGGCCGCATGCGCGGGATGGCGATGGGCATAAGCGTGCCCGCGCGTGATCCGGTCGATAGCGCAGAACGCCGCGCACTTACCAGAAGCGGCGGCGACGCCAATAGCGGCGGCGAACGACATGACGGCGACGCCAACCCCAATGGCGACGGCGATAGCCCCGGAACCTTCGGCGCCGCCAGCCGCGGCGGCCCCATCGCACCTGTTCGGGCTGCAGCCGGCCGACATCCGCCTGATCGGCCACCGCCGGCTGCGGCACGGCATCGGGCTTTCGGTCATCGAGCGGCGAGACATGCAACAAGGGCACAGCCTGAGCCCGCGTTGCGGCCTAAACGGCAAGCCCGGCACCGGCAGCAAAGCCGACGGCGAGTTTCAGAAAATGACGGCGCTCCATCGCGACCCTCCCTGACATCAATCAGGACATCAGCATCGGATCGCCGCCATGAACAGAAACTGAATGCAAGACCGCCCGGTACCGCCACGTGCGCCAACCTAGCCGCCGCCGCTGTCATAGACGAACTTCGGCATTTCCAGCTTGAGCCGGATCGCGAGCAGCCGGAACGTCAGCCCGATCAGGAAGGTCACGGCGACCACGAGGCCGGGGCTGATGCCGAGCCGGCTGCCGCCGATGTACAGCAGCCCGGTGACGATCGAGACGCTGGCATAGAGCTCGCTGCGAAACAGCAGCGGCACGTCGTTGCACAGGACATCGCGCAACACGCCGCCGACGCAGCCGGTGATCATGCCCGCCACCACCACGATCAGCAGCGGCTGGGCCATGCCGAGCGCGACGTTGCAGCCCATGATGGTGAAGACGACGAGGCCGATGGCGTCGAGCACCAGGAACAGCGCGTGGAAGCGGTGCACGAAACGCGCAAGGGCAATGGTCAGCAGCGCCGCGCCGCCCGTCACCAGCAGCAGAGAGGGACTGGAGACCCACCACAGCGGATGATGTCCCAGCAGCACGTCGCGCACCGAGCCGCCGCCGAGCGCCGTGATGCAGCCGAGCATGGCGACGCCGAGCCAGTCCATCTTGCGCCGCCCCGCCGCCAGCGCCGCCGTCATGGCCTCCGCCACCAGCGCCAGCATGGCCAGCGGAAACAGTAACGCTTCGGTATTGGGCATTGAGGGGTCCAGAGTGGTCAGTGCCGCAATGTAACACGAACACTGAGACCAAGCGCGGTAGACATTTTTCGCATCGCCGCTGAAACGCTCATCACTAGATCGAAATTTGGGACAGAACGTTATTGGTGAACAGCATTTGGTGCTGACCTTATCCTGCTCATGGCCTAGACGCCTCCTCGTACAACTGACATTGTAAATATACCAACCTTGTACTTCGCCTTCTCTGGCACATTTGATTAAGGTCTTCGCCGTGGATGAGAATCTGATCAAAGCATTTCTTGCAATAGCTGGCGCAATAATTGGCGCGATTATTGCGGCTTTAACCAACGCATATGCCGCCAACCAAAAAATCAAAGAAATCGAGATTGGATATCGGTTTAAATTGCGCGACGGTTACCTAGAGAACGCTCGTAAAATGAGCGAGCAGGTCTATCTGCCGATAAACATCCTCCTTACAAATTTATCCATGGCATACGACAAGCTACGCCTCAGGATAAATTTTGATGACAACACAGTCCCAGTAGGTTCACAGAATGCGTTTCTTGCCGCATCTCGCGAATACTTGAGAGAAATTGACCAACTTTTATCGCGAGGTGCGGACGCTTACTTAACAACAGACCTCGATCAGAGACTACAATATCTAAATTCATTTCTCCGCGAATCTGCGACCGCGGAGAAAACAATTAAGAAGATCATTTTCGAGACGGGAAGCGACAGCACCTTCCTTCCTATTCCCGCAACTAAATTTGTACACCAGACAACGTCAAAAACACTCTCTAGGTTCGGAGTGTCAAAAATGTCATTGACTGTACCAGGGCTCCCTATTCGCTTCGGATATGCAGAAGAAACTCTCGCGGCCCCATTCCAATCGCGAGAGTTCGAACAGAGATTTCAGAAAGACGTATCCGCGCTAAAATCCTTAATAAAAGAAGTCGTGTTGGGTACGCGAGCAATCTCCTAATATCTACAACGGCATGTTGTCGTGCTTCTTCAGTGGCACATCCACCGCCTTGTCCTTCAGCATCGCCAGCGCCCTTGCGATGCGGCGGCGGGTGGAGTGCGGCATGATCACGTCGTCAATATAGCCGCGCTCGGCGGCGATGAAGGGCGACAGGAAGCGGTCCTCGTATTCCTTGGTGCGCGCAGCGATTTTCTCGGCATCGCCGATATCCCCACGGAAGATGATTTCCACCGCGCCCTTGGCGCCCATCACCGCGATCTGCGCGGTCGGCCAGGCGTAGTTGACGTCGGCGCCGATCTCCTTGGAGGCCATCACGTCGAACGCGCCGCCATAGGCTTTTCGCGTGATCACGGTGACGAGCGGCACGGTGCATTGCGAATAGGCGAATAGCAGCTTGGCGCCGTGCTTGATCAACCCGCCATATTCCTGCGCGGTGCCCGGCAGGAATCCCGGCACATCGACGAAGGTGACGATCGGAATGTTGAAGGCGTCGCAGAACCGCACGAAGCGCGCGGCCTTCCTTGAAGCGTCCGAGTCGAGCACGCCGGCCAGCACCATCGGCTGGTTGGCGACGAAGCCCACCGTCTTGCCGGCGATGCGGCCGAAACCGGTGACGATGTTCTTGGCAAAGGTCTCCGAGATCTCGAAGAAGTCGCCCTCGTCCACCACCTTGTGGATCAGCTCCTTCAT
>JACMOT010000028.1 GCA_014377915.1 Tardiphaga sp. | reverse complement strand
CGCAACGTGTTCGTGATCGGCCCGGACAAGAAAATCAAGCTGGTGCTGGTCTACCCGATGACCACCGGCCGCAATTTTCAGGAAATCCTGCGCGTGATCGACTCGCTGCAGATGACTGCGAAGCATCGCGTCGCAACCCCGGCGGACTGGCAGCAGGGCGAGGATGTCATCATCGCCGGCTCGGTGACTAACGAAGAGGCCAAGACCATCTATCCCGACGGATGGAAAGAGCCGAAGCCCTACATCCGCATTGTGCCGCAGCCGCGCTAGACAAGGGTGACCCAGGCAAGATTGGCGCTCCGCAACTGCGGGGCGCCCCTGCCCTTGTCAATTGACGGTATCGGGCGATTCACGCCGCCGCTACAGCCCTTCCCCTTGTTGCTTCCGTGTCCTTTGCCGGTGGCAGACCAAACATCCGTCCGTACTCGCGGGTGAACTGCGGCACGCTCTCATAGCCGACAGCGAACGCTGCGCTGCTCGCCGACAATCCCTCCGCAGCCATCAACCGCCGTGCCTCGATGAGCCGCAACTGCTTCTGGAATTGCAGCGGCGACAGCGACGTCACGGCACGAAAATACTGGTGGAACGACGACGGACTCATTCCGGCTATCGCCGCCAGACGCTCGACCGGCAGCGGCCGCGCGAACTCGGCACGCAGCACGGCGACGGCCCCCGCGATCCGCTGGGCGTGGCTGTCCTGCCAACCGAGCCGGCGAATGGCAGGGCCGTGCCGGCCGGCCAGCAGCCAGTAGTGCATCTCGCGCAGCATCTGCGGGCCCAGCACAGGCACCGCCGCCGGCCGCTCCAGCAAATGCATCAGCCGCAGCGCCGCGTCGGCAACCTCGCCGTCGGTCGGTTCGATCAGCACCGCCGCACCTTCCGCCACGGTCAGCGCCGCCATCTGCAACGTCAGTTCGGCGATCACCGCCAGATCCAGTTCGACAACCAGGGAAAGATAGGGCGCATCGGTGCTGGCGCGCGTGATCTGACTGACGATCGGCACATCCGCGGTGATCAGCAGCGAGTCGCCGGCGCCGAACGCAAAGAGATCGGACCCCATCGCGACCTGCTTGCTGCCTTGCAAGACGAGGCAGGCCATAGGCTTCGAGATCGCGTGGACCAGGCCGCTTGGCGCGGTCGAACGGACGATCATCAGGCCACCCATGGGGCTCCGGGCAAACCCGGCCGGATCGGCAAAGGCCTCGGCATAGCGGCTGGCGACATTGAGCAAAGTTTCGGTCATGGCGCGATTCTAACCGATCGCCTGATGTCGCGCACCTGTACTGGAGGAATAGGCAAGCAATGCCGAGGTTTCGACAACGACGTTCGGAGACCCGACCGCTATCCAGCCGGTCATCGCAACAGGAGTTGAAGCATGACCAGCATCACCATCGTCACCGGCGCCAGCCGCGGACTCGGCCGCAATACCGCCCTCTGCATTGCCCGCCACGGCGGCGACGTCATCTTGACCTATCAGAGCCGGGAGGAAGGTGCGCAGGCGGTGGTCGCCGAGATCACCGCGATGGGCCGCACCGCGATCGCCTTCCCGCTGGACACCGGCGACATCGCCGGCTTCACTGATTTCGCCGCCCGCCTGCGCGCCGCGTTGCGCATCCACTGGCAGCGCGACACGTTCGATCATCTCGTCAACAATGCCGGCCACGGCGACCATGCGTTGATCGAGCAGACCACCGTGGCGCAGTTCGATCGGCTGGTCGACGTGCATTTCAAAGGCGTCTACTTCCTGACCCAGGCACTGCTGCCGCTGATCGCGGATGGCGGTCGCATCGTCAACCTGTCTTCCGGCCTGACGCGAATGTCGTTCCCCGGCTACGCGGCCTACGCCGCGGTAAAGGGCGCGGTCGAAGTTCTCACCCGGTACATGGCCAAGGAGCTGGGCCCCCGCGGCATTGCCGTCAATACGGTAGCACCGGGCGCCATCGAAACCGACTTCGGCGGCGGCGGCGTGCGCGACAATCCGGATGTCAACAGGCTGTTCGCCGGCATGACTGCGCTCGGCCGCGTCGGGCTGCCCGATGACATCGGGCCGATGATCGCCAGCCTGTTGTCGCCGGACAACCGCTGGGTCAACGCGCAGCGGATCGAGGTGTCGGGAGGACAAGGCCTCTAGACGGCGGCGTGCCGGCGGACAATGGCCCGCCGGCTCCCTACCTTACAGCTTGGGTTCCACCCAGTTGGCGAGCAGCAGGCCCAGCGTGGCTGCCACCGCCGTCACGACTGTGCCCCAGGAAATGTCGACCAGCACCACCGGCCACGTCCAGTGCTTCAACAGCGACAGCGAGGTCAGTTCGAAGGTCGCATAGCAGAAGAAGCCAAACAGCGCGCCGTAGAGCAGGGTCGACCGCCAGGTCGCGTCCGGCGCGCTGTTGACGAACACCAGGATGCCGACAATGTAGAGGAAGTAGAACAGGATCGCCGGAGCGAGGCGCACCTCGCCCAGCATGTCGCCGACCTGGGCGTTGAAGAAGCCCTTGGCGATGGTCCCGAGAAACAGCAGGTCCAGTGGCAGCATCACCACGAACGTCGCCACATAGAGAATTGCGTATCGTTTCACGTCGACCTCCAGCCTGTCCCAGGCACTATACTCCGATAAAATACGCGCCAGCGCCGACAAGGTTGCAAGATCCCCCGGGTATTTGAGACCGGATCAAATTGGCGAACCGCATGGTAAATGTCGGAGATGACCGACTCACATCCCCACATCGTCTGGTTTCGCGACGATCTTCGCCTGTCAGATCACCCTGCCCTGCACGCCGCCGCGACCAGCGGGGCGCCGGTGATCTGCCTCTACATCCTCGATGAAAAGAGTGCCGCCCTGAAGCGGACGATGGGAGGAGCAACGCGCTGGTGGCTGGCGCAGTCGCTACGCGCCTTGCAGGCCAGCCTGCAGGCGATCGGCGGAACGCTGGTGCTGCGGCGCGGCGCCGCGGCCGATGTCATCGCCGCGCTGGCGCGAGAGGTCGATGCCGCGCATGTCTCCTGGAATGAAATCGCGCAGGCGCCAGAGCTTATGGTGACCGATCAGGTCACCGCCGCGCTGGCCGATCTTAATGTCGGCGCCCACCCTTACCACGGCGACCTGCTGGTGCCGCCCGCCGCGATCCGCACCAAGGAAGGGCGCGGGCTTCGGGTGTTCACGCCGTTCTGGAAGCGCATCCTGGCGATGGGCGATCCAGCCAAGCCGCTGCCCACGCCGAAGAAGCTGGTGCCCGCTCCCGAAATTGCCAGTGACAATTTGTCTGACTGGAAGCTCGAGCCAACCCGGCCGGATTGGGCTGGCGGGCTGCGCGAGAGCTGGACGCCGGGCGAAGCCAAGGCGCAGCAGCAGCTGCGCCAACTGTTGAAGGCGGCCATCGTCGGCTACGCCACCAACCGCGACCGCCCCGACCGCGAAGGCACGTCGCGGCTGTCACCGCATGTCAGATTTGGCGAGATCAGCCCGCGGCAAGTCTGGTACGCGGCGCGCTTCGCCGCCGCCGAACATCCCCAGCACGCCACCGACATCAACAAATTCCTCAGCGAAGTGGGCTGGCGCGAATTCAGCCGACACCTGTTGTTCGACGTGCCCGACCTCGCCGAGCGCAATCTTCAACCCTCCTTCGACGCATTTCCATGGCGGACCGATCGCGCGGCACTACGCGCCTGGCAGCTTGGCCAGACTGGTTATCCGATCGTCGATGCCGGCATGCGGGAGCTCTGGCACAGCGGTGTGATGCACAATCGGGTTCGCATGGTGGTGGCTTCGTTCCTGGTGAAGCACCTGTTGATCGACTGGCGCGAAGGCGAAAAATGGTTCTGGGATACGCTCGTCGATGCCGATGCGGGTAGCAATCCGGCCAACTGGCAATGGGTCGCAGGCTCCGGTGCCGACGCAGCCCCCTACTTCCGCGTCTTCAATCCGATCCTTCAGGGAGAAAAGTTTGACCCCGACGGAATCTATGTTCGACGCTGGGTGCCCGAGCTGAAAGACATGCCGTCGAAGTTGATCCATCAGCCGTGGATCGCTAGCCCGCTAGAGCTTAAGCGCGCGGGCGTCACGCTCGGCACGAACTATCCGGCACCGATCATCGAGCACAAACTCGGTCGAGAACGTGCCTTGAAAGCCTACGCGACCACACGAAACGGTTGACTACATGTCACTCACACTTCATCTGAGAACCGAATCGGACTATCGTCAGAGAATCGATAACCTTTGGGGGATAAGATGAACGACGACACTCCGATTTTGGAGCAGATGACAGACGTTCTCACCAGCGCTCCCGATGCGACAAAAGAACCCGCCACTTCCTTGGTGAAAAAAGTCCGTAAGGCCACCACCAAGAAAGCGGCGAAGAAGCCCGCGGCCAAGAAAGCCGTGAAGAAATCCACCCCGAAATCTTCAGCCAAGAAACCTTCGGCGAAGAAAACCAAGAAAGCGAAAAAGACAGTGGCAAAAGCAGTGAAGAAGACCGCGAAGAAGGCTCCGAAGGCAGCGAAGGCCGTCAAAGCCGCGAAGAAGACCGTCAAGAAGACCGTGAAGAAGGCTGCTCCGAAGAAGGCCAAGAAGGCCGCTCCGAAGAAGGCCAAGAAGGTTGCCAAGAAGTCCAAGAAGTAAGACTCACAGCTAGGCTGTGAAGTGAAAGCCTCCGGGTCCAAGCCCGGAGGCTTTTTCTTGTCTGGAGTTGGCGTCGAGGCATCGGATTGCGCCGACCGAGCTTCGTGTCGCGGACGCAGTGCGGCGAAAGGTTCTCAGCCACGCGTCCGATTGACCAGCAGCACCGCCGCGCCACACGCCACCATGCCGATGATGGCGACCGCGTCGAGCTGTTCGCCGAACAGCACATAGGCCAGCAGCGCCGTCACCGCCGGCACCAGATAGAACAGGCTGGCGACCTGGCTCGAGGGCTGACGCCGCAGCAGCCAGTACAGCAATCCGACCGTACCGATCGACAACACCACCGCGAGCCAGGCCACCGACAGCACGAATTGCGTGGTCCAGTGGATGATGTTGGTCTCGAACGCCCACGCCCCGACGCCGACCAGCACCAGGGCAGCGACCTGCTGCAGCAGGCTTCCGCTGCGCCAGTCGATGCTGCCGCAGAAGCGTTTCTGGTACAGCGTGCCGAGCGTGATGCTGACCAGCGAGCCGGCCGAGGCCAGCCAGCCCCAGCCGGCGTCGCCCGAGATCGGACGACCGTGCAGGATCAGCAACACGCCGGCGAGGCCGAGCAACAGTCCGCCCCACTGCGATGGCGTGACGCGTTCGCCGAGAAACCGGCTCGCGAGTAGCGACGTCAGGATCGGCTGCAGTCCGGGTATCAGCGCCGATAGCCCGACCGGAACCGAATGAGCGACCGCCAGCACGGTGAAGGCGAGATAGAATCCCTGGACCAGAATACCGGCGACGATGCTGTGGCCGATGCCGGCGCGATCCGGCCAAGGCGGCCTGACGATAGCGACGACGACGACCATGATGGCGACGACGATCGCCATCCGAACCGTGAGGTAGGTCAGTGGCTCGGCACCGGTCAGCACATATTTGGTACCGATGAAGCCGGTGCTCCACAGCAGGATGAAGAGGACGGGCGCCATGCGCCCGGCGAGGGCCTGAAAATCACGATTCATTGGCTGCCTGAGTGCCCTATCCTGTGCTAAGCGGCAATCATGATCGGCGCGCGGCAGTCCGCCGCGCAGCACACACCAACACGATGAATGAGGACCGCATGGACGTTCGCGCCGCCGTTGCCATTGCCGCCGGCAAGCCGCTGGAGATCATGACCGTACAACTGGAAGGTCCGCGCGATGGCGAGGTGCTGGTTGAGATCAAGGCCACCGGTATCTGCCACACTGACCAGTTCACGCTGTCCGGCGCCGATCCCGAGGGCCTGTTTCCCGCCATCCTCGGCCATGAAGGCGCCGGTATCGTCGTCGATATCGGCCGCGGCGTCACTTCGGTGAAGAAGGGCGACCACGTCATCCCGCTGTACACGCCGGAATGCCGGCAGTGCCCATCCTGCCTGTCGCGCAAGACCAATTTGTGCACCTCGATCCGCGCGACGCAAGGCGCCGGAATGATGCCCGACGGCACCTCGCGCTTCTCGATGGGGGGCAAACCGATCCATCATTACATGGGCACCTCGACCTTCTCCAACTTCACCGTGCTGCCGGAGATCGCGGTGGCGAAGATCCGCGAGGACGCCCCGTTCGACAAGGTCTGCTATATCGGCTGCGGCGTCACCACCGGCATTGGCGCGGTGATCAACACCGCGAAAGTCGAACGCGGCGCCAAGGCGATCGTGTTCGGCCTCGGCGGCATCGGCCTCAACGAGCTGCAGGGCCTGCGGCTGGCGGGCGCCGACATGATCATCGGCGTCGATCTCAACAATGAGCGCAAGGCGTGGGGCGAACGGTTCGGCATGACGCATTTCGTCAACCCGGGCGAACTCGGCAAGGACCTGGTGCCGCACCTCATCAACATGACCAAATCCGGCGCGGACCAGATCGGCGGCGCCGATTACACCTTCGACTGCACCGGTAACGTCACGGTCATGCGCCAGGCGCTGGAAGCCTGTCATCGCGGCTGGGGCGAATCGATCGTGATCGGCGTGGCGCCGGCCGGCGCGGAAATCTCGACGCGGCCGTTCCAGCTGGTGACCGGCCGGGTGTGGCGCGGCTCAGCCTTCGGCGGCGCCCGTGGCCGCACCGACGTACCTAAAATCGTCGACTGGTACATGGAGGGCAAGATCCAGATCGACCCGATGATCACCCACGTGATGCCGCTGTCCGACATCAACAAGGGGTTCGAGCTGATGAAGACCGGCCAGTCGATCCGCGGCGTGGTGACGTTCTAGGCTCATCGCAAGGGCCATCCGTCAGGGCACGGTCCCGGACGCGGCGTCATGCGCCGCAGCGCCGGGACCGCCGGTGCCCGATACGCTCCGCGTCCGGAACACGAAGCCGATCTTTCATATCTCGGGGTCGGCCAAAGGCCGGTGCCTCGCAATGACGGAAACACATAACGATGCCTCTGCGATTCGAGACCGTTGACGTGTTCACCACCGAGCAATTCACCGGCAATCCGCTGGCGGTGGTGCTGAACGCCGAGAGCCTGACCTCGACGCAGATGCAGGCGATCGCAGCCGAGTTCAATCTTTCCGAGACGACCTTCGTGTTGCCGCCGAGCGATCCCGCGCATACCGCCACGGTCCGCATCTTCACGCCAAAGGGCGAGATGCCCTTCGCCGGGCACCCCAATGTCGGCACCGCCTTCGTGCTGGCGCGCGCCGGGACCAGCTATGGCCAACCCGTCGCCGGCGACCGCGTGGTATTCGAGGAGAAGGCCGGGCTGGTGCCGATCGAAATTCTGCGCGACGGCGTGGTGGTGACCGGCGCCAAACTGGCCTCGCCGCGGCTACCAAGCATCGGGGCGGAGATTCCGGTCGCGCTGATCGCATCGGCCTGCGGTCTCTCGGTGGACGATATCGAGACCGCCAACCACCGGCCGCTGATTGCGTCCTGCGGCGCCGCGTTCATCCTCGCCGAGTTGAAGAGCACCGCCGCATTGCAGCTCGCCACCGCCCAGGCTGACGTTTTCGGCCGCGAGGTGGCGAAACATCCGGTCACGAGCATTCTCATCTATACGCAGGTCGACGAACCGCATCTCGACATCCGCGCGCGGATGTTCGCGCCGCAGCACAACATTCCCGAAGATCCCGCCACCGGCAGCGCCAATGTCGCGCTGATCGGCCTGCTGGCACAGTTGCGGCCGGAGCCAACCCTGACGCTGAGGAAACGCATCGCCCAGGGCGTGGAGATGGGACGACCAAGCCTGCTGCACGCCGAAGCCACCAAGCAGGACGGCGTGGTGACGGCGACCTATATCGGCGGAAGCTGCGTGCCGGTGATGACGGGAACGATCGAAGTCTAGCTGCCAATGGCCGTCGTCAGAAATCTTCCGGACAGGGATCGACGATCTTCCACAGATCGACGCCGTTCTTGATCTTCTTCATCTCGGTGGTCAGCCCGCCATTGCGGCTGATCCAGTCCTTCACCGGCTGCGGATAGTAACCCATCAGGTCGGAGGTGCCCTCGTAGCTGGTCACCTTGATGCCGAAGGTGAAGGCCTTGTCGTAATAGGCCTGATGGAAGCCGAGGCTGGCGCGCGGGGTGACGCAGACCTTGCTCAGCGGCACGATGCCGAACACCATGGTACAGGCCGAATTGCAGATGCCGTCGATGATCACGCGCTCCTTGCGGTCACGGATGCGCTCGTACTTTTCCTTGTACTCCGTGACATAGCCGCCGTGATCCCGGGTAATGCGCAAATCGGCGCGCGCCGGCGCGGCGCTGAGCAACAGCAGGGTCAGGATAGTCAGCAGCGAGAGGCGCATGAAGCAACCGGAACATTAAGGGGCTATCGGGACGGGCACCAACGGGCAACCGCCCGCCACCTACTCTGGCCAGACTGTATTGGCATTTCGTTAAGCATCCCGATTGAGCCAAAAAAAGGCAGAATGCGGCACAGCGCCACGTAGAGCCTGAAATCAACCTCTGGACACCGCGCGCCCCAATCGCCCAGCGCCAATAGTCCTAGCCGTTCAAAAACATCTGATAGGCCGGGTTGATGGTCTCGTCCTCATAGGGATAGCCCAGCGCGTCGAGCCGCGCCGACAGGCTGGCGCGATCGGCCTCGGGGACCTGGAGGCCGACCAGCACGCGGCCGTAATCGGCGCCGTGGTTGCGGTAATGGAACAGCGTGATGTTCCAGTCCGGCCCCATCTGGTCGAGGAACTTCAGCAGCGCGCCCGGTCGCTCCGGGAATTCAAAGCGCAGGATCATCTCGTCACGCAGCGCCGGCGGCGCGCGGCCGCCTACCATGTAGCGGATATGCAGCTTGGCCGTCTCGTCCGCGCTGATGTCGAGCACCTTGTAACCCAGCGTTTCGAGCTGGCCGATCAGCTCGGCCTTCTCGGAACGCGCGCCGCCGAGCTTGAGGCCGACGAACACATTGGCCTGCTTCTGGTCGGCGTAGCGGTAGTTGAACTCGGTGATGTTGTGGTTGCCGATGGTCTGGATGAAGCGGCGATAGCTGCCGGGCTGCTCGGGGATGGTGGCGCCGAGCAGGATCTCGCGCGCCTCGCCGACCTCGGCGCGTTCGGCGACATGGCGCAGCCGGTCGAAATTCAGATTGGCGCCGGAGTTGATCGCGACCAGCGCGCCGGAGCGCTGCGGATTGGCGGCGACGTAGCTCTTCAGCCCGGCCAGCGCCAGCGCGCCGGCGGGTTCCGACAGCACCCTTGTATCCTCGAAAATGTCCTTGATGGCCGCGCACATCTCGTCGGTGTCGGCGACGATGACGCTGTCGAGCAATTCGCGGCAGATGCGAAAATTCTCGGCTCCGGCCTGGCGCACCGCGACGCCGTCGGCGAACAGGCCGACGCGATCGAGCACGACGCGCTCGCCGGCCGCGATCGCCGCCTTCATCGAGGCGGCGTCGGCCGGCTCGACGCCAATCACCTTGGTCTCCGGCCGCAGGAATTTGATGAACGACGCCACGCCGGCCGCGAGGCCGCCGCCGCCGATCGGCACGAACACCGCCTCGATCGGATCGGGGTGCTGCTGCAGGATTTCCATGCCGATGGTGCCCTGCCCCGCGATCACGTCGGGATCATCATAGGGATGCACGAAGGTCAGGCCGTGCTCGGCCTGCAACTGCCGCGCATGCGCCGAGGCCTCGTCGAAGGTATCGCCGAACAGCACGGCGTTGCCGCCCCAGTATCTGACGGCCTCGACCTTGATCGGCGGGGTGGTGACCGGCATCACGATGGTGGCCTTGATGCCGAGCCGTTGCGCCGACAGCGCCACGCCCTGGGCATGGTTGCCGGCCGAGGCACAGATCACGCCGGCCGCGCGCTGCGCCGGCGAGAGCTGCGAAATCTTGTTATAGGCGCCGCGAATCTTGAACGAGAAGATCGGCTGCAGATCCTCGCGCTTCAGCAGCACCGCGCAGCCGAGCCGCGCGCTGAGCCGCACCATCGGATCGAGCGGCGTGTTGACCGCGACGTCATAGACCCGGGTGTCGAGGATTTTGCGGATGTAGTCCGTCACGAAAGATTCCTAGCAGCTGATGGCAGCGGACGCGCGCCACCACCGGCCGCGTTGCCCCGTGACAGGATGGGCACGCAAATAGCCCGAAAATCAACCCCGGTGCCGGCTGCCGATCGAG
Organism: Tardiphaga sp.; assembly: GCA_014377915.1. The sequence goes on along the minus strand of JACMOT010000028.1, from coordinate 910 downwards.
CGCTGCCGGCAGCAAAAAGCCCCGCGCGAAGCGGGGCTTTTCACTACAACGACTTCTGATCTTAGCGCGCGCCCGAGGTCGAGGAACTCGATCCGGTCGGCGCCAGGGTCGAACCGCTCGGCGACGTCCCGGCGCCGATCGTGCTGCCCGACGGGTTCATCGCGCTGTTGGCGCCACTGTTGACGGCGCCCGAGGTGCCGGCGGATGACGTGCCGGATCCGGTGGAGCCGGCGCTGGTCGAACCGGCTGCGCCGGCCGAACCGCCTGCGCTGCCGCCGGTCTGAGCCAGGGCCAGCGACGAGGTCAGTGCGAGGGTGGACGCCAAGATAATGGTCGAAATCTTCATGTCATGTCTCCTGTTGATGGAGAGCAAATGATCGCTGGCGTCCATCGTTCCATATTGGACCGGGGAGCCCATCTCGACCGATTTTACCTGCTCGGGGGCTGGCAAACGCGGCATTCGCCGCTATGGTGCCGCCGTCGCACTCGTAGCTCAGCTGGATAGAGCATCGGATTTCGATTCCGAGGGTCGGGCGTTCGAATCGCTCCGAGTGCACCATTTCCAATTTCGATTATTGAACAAGGTCAACGAACTAGCTGATTTTCTTGACTTTCTTAGCCGCACCATGGCCCTCTCGCGTGTAACTTTTCGTGTAACCGGGGGCTGAAATGGCTGACTATCTGACCGACCGAGAAGGCGTCTGGCACTTCGTCCGCAAGGTCCCGCTGGCTTACCGCGAGCATGACCGCCGAGGGCTGGTCCGGCAGTCCACCAAAATCGCCGTCATAACTGATCGCCACGGTCGGAAGGCCGGACGGGTCGCCAAAGGTTTCAACGATGACCTTGAGACTTTTTGGCGAGGGCTGGCGTCGGGTGATCTGGCGGGCGCGCAAGAACGATATGACGAGG
>JACMOT010000027.1 GCA_014377915.1 Tardiphaga sp. | reverse complement strand
TGGGGCCGAAGGGCGTGATCGCCGGCAGCATGACGCGGCTGCTGCTGTCGATCATCGGCATCCTGTTGATCGACAAGGAGACGATCCTGTTCATCCACGTCACGCCGCCGGTGCCGGGCGGCGCGCTGTTCGCAGCCCCCGCGGAAAGAGCCTATCTGGCACTGGGTTGCCTGATTGGAATCGCCGGCGGACCGCTGCAGGCGGCGTCGCGCACGTTGCTGATCCGGATGGCGCCGAAGGATCGCATCGCGCAGTTCTTCGGGCTGTTCGCGCTGACCGGCAAGGTGACGTCGTTCATCGGCCCGCTGATGATCGGCATCCTCACCGCCATCACCGCCAGCCAGAAGGCCGGCATGGCGGTGCTGGTGCTGTTCTTCGTCGCGGGACTCGTGCTGCTGGCAAGGGTGAAGGACGAGTAGTTCACCGTCGTTCCGGGGCGGGCGCAGCGTCGATTTCGATCGAACCCGGAATCCCGAGATGGTTGCACTCTGAACATATCGAGGTTCCGGGTTCGCTCGCGCCCCGGAACGACAGCTTTTGGCTAGTGCTTGAAATGCCGGATGCCGGTGAACACCATGGCGATGCCGGCGTCGTCGGCGGCCTGGATCACCTCATTGTCGCGCAACGAACCGCCGGGCTGGATCACGGCGGTGGCGCCTGCCTCGATCGCCACCAGCAATCCGTCGGCAAACGGGAAGAACGCGTCGGAGGCGACTACCGAACCGCGCGTCAGCGGTTCGGCCAGCTTCAGTTCTGTCGCCGCATCCTGCGCCTTGCGCACTGCGATGCGCGCGGAATCAACCCGGCTCATCTGTCCGGCGCCGATGCCGACGGTGGCGAGGTCCTTGGCGTAGATGATGGTGTTCGACTTGACGTGTTTGGCGACGCGGAAGGCGAATTTCAGATCGTGCATTTCGGCATCGGTCGGCGCGCGCTTGGTCACCGTCTTGAACGTCATGTCGTCGACCACCGCATTGTCGCGACTCTGCACCAGCAGGCCGCCGGCCACGGTCTTGTAGGTCAGGCCCGAAGCGCGCGGATCGGGCAGGCCGCCGGCCAGCAGCAGGCGTAAATTCTTCTTCGCCGCCAGGATGGCAATTGCTTCGTCGGTGGCGTCGGGGGCGATGATCACTTCGGTCAGGATCTGGGTGATCAGCTTCGCCGTCTCGGCGTCGAGGGTGCGGTTGAAGGCGATGATGCCGCCGAACGCCGAGGTGGAATCGCAGGCCAGCGCCTTGCGATAGGCCTCGATCAGGCTGCTGCCTTCGGCGACGCCGCACGGATTGGCGTGCTTGACGATGGCGCAGGCCGGCGTGCGCGCGGCATCGAACTCGGCGATGCATTCATAGGCGGCGTCGGTGTCGTTGTTGTTGTTGTAGGACAGTCCCTTGCCCTGCAGCTGCCGCGCCGTGGTGACGCCGGGTCGCGCATCCGGGGTGCGATAGAACGCCGCCGTCTGGTGCGGGTTCTCGCCGTAGCGCAGCGACTGGATCAGCGGACCGCCGATGGTGCGGAAATCCGGTGTCTCGATTTTCAACTGTTCGGCGAACCAGTTCGAGATCGCAGCATCATAGGCCGCGGTGCGCGCATAGGCCTTGGCGGCGAGGCGCTTGCGCAAGGTCAGCGTCGTCGCGCCATTGTTGGCGGCGAGTTCGTCGAGCACCGACTGATAATCGGCGGGTTCGACCACCACGGCGACATCATCATGGTTCTTCGCCGCGGCGCGGATCATCGCCGGACCGCCGATGTCGATATTCTCGATGCAATCCTCATACGCGGCGCCCTTCTCGACGGTCGCCTCGAACGGGTAAAGATTGACCACCAGCAAGTCGATCGGCGCGATGCCGTGTTCCTTCATCGATTGCGCGTGTTCGGCATTGCCGCGGATCGCCAGCAGCCCGCCATGTACCTTCGGATGCAGCGTCTTGACCCGGCCGTCCATCATTTCCGGAAAACCGGTGAGATCCGACACGTCCGTCACCTTCAGGCCCGCCGCGGCAATAGCCTTGGCGGTGCCGCCGGTCGAGACCAGGTCGACGCCATGGGCGGCCAGCGCGCGGGCGAATGCGATCAGCCCGGTCTTGTCGGAAACGGACAGCAGGGCCCGGGTCACGGGGCGCGTATGGTCGGTCATGGTCTGGATCCTGTGGAGCAAGGGCGCCGCGTAGCATGGTTTGGCGGGGCACGAAACCGCGGCGGCCGGCTTGCGCCATATTTCGCCGGCAGAAACCGGGCTACAGCGGCAATTCCGGCTCGCGACGGGCGTCGCGGCGGGCGGTGGTGGCGGAAGCCGAGGCGCCGGACCGGATGAAGCTCCAGCGGATGCTGGTGACCTGTCTGGAATCCTGGTGGATGACAATCTGGGCGGTGCGGCGCGGGCCGTCATTGCCGGCCAGGAACACGCTGTCTTCCAGTTCCACCTTGTCGTCGAGGGCCTCGAAGGTCCAGACGTCGCGGTTCGGCAGCACCAGCATGACGCCGCGAGCATCGCTGAGGCGGCTCGCCTTCACGGCCGGATGAAGATGGAAGCGCAGCGCGTAGTCGGTGTTGTCGCCCCTGATCCGTGCGCCGGACGCGGTCGCCAGAATGTCCTCGCCGTCGAGCCGGTTGCCGTCCTCGGCCACCATCAGAGTGCGACGATGCACCAGGCCGAAGCGGTCGAGATAGCCGTCATGCGACGTCGTCAGCATGGTGCCGCTCGATGTGACCTCGCGGTAGCTTTCGACCACATGCGGGCCCCCGACGATCGGCGCGCCCTGCAGGAATTTCTTCATCGAACTGCGCTCGATGAACTGGCTCGACGACGTGCTGTGATAGGCCAGCGTCGAATGCGCCGTGGTCCCGCGCGCGAACGGCCGCCAGTTTTCGCGTCCGGTAGAAGGCATCCCGCAATTGATGACGATCCGGCTCGGGCCGGCCGACAGTTCGAACGCCAGTGTGCCGGCATGGGCGTCGTGGCTGACACTGGGGGGCGGCGGCTTTCCGGTATCGATGATCACGGTCATGGTGCCGGCATCGAGGCGCTGGAAGCCGGTGTGGGGCATGTTGACCATCGGCGTGCCGTGGGTGTCGTCATAGGCCAGCAGCGTCGCCAACAGATGCGACGGCGCGGCACTCATGCCGTTGAACAGCGCGAAGCTGCCGTCGCCGTGGCGGAAGAACCGCAGCATCGGCATCATGCGATCGATCGCATTCAGCAGCGCCGGCGGCGGTGCGATGTTGCGCGCGGCGAAGGTCTGCCGCAGCGGCAGCAGGTCGATCAGCAGTTCGATCAGCGCGCCGGGATTGCGCGAGATGTGGCCGCCATCCGGCAGGATCTGGCGCTGCAATTCATCCGATAATTTTCGCGTGGCGGCGCGGATATGGGTAGCCTGGTTGGCGAGGCACAGCGAGGCATAGCACAGCGCGATCAGCACCTGCAGTCGCGGCACGCCATCGGCCACGTTTGACAATGTATAGCGCAGGCCGCGGATTTCACGGGTCAACGCCCGCAAATAGCGCCGGTAGAATTTTCCATCGGTATCGCCGAGCACCAACGGCGCCTGCGACAGCAGCGAGATGACGCGGCGCGCCACGACGTCGGCACGGCGGCCGACCGGGCGTTTGCGCGACGGGGTGGTGATCCAGTCATCGATCAGCGAACGGGCATTGGCCCGGGTGATGGCGGTGTCGGCGGCGCGCAGATGCCGCAGCCAGCCGAAACCGAGCAGCGTGATTTCCCAGTCCTCGGACGGCGGCTCCAGGTCGAAGATCGAGCGGCCATGGCAGGTGACGATCTTGCCGGCGAACACGAAGCGGCCGGCATAGATCTCCGCGGCGCGGGTGGCGTCGGCGGTACGCAGGTCATGCGGCGCGATGATCAAGCGGTCGGTACGGCCGGGCCATAGCCGCGACACCGCCACCGAGCCGCCCGACACGCGCGACATCGCAGCCCGCGCGAAGCGGCCGAGGATCAGCCCGGAAATACGTCTGCGATGAGCGGCCACGCGCGCCTTGGACTGAGGTGAATCTGTGTTGCGAATCCTTGTATCTGGAAACGCGACTGGCGCCCACTATAAGGGCAGCGCCCTGTGGACGCCGCCGAAATCGGCCGCGGCGCCAGTATATCTCAGGATTTGACCAGTCGCGCGGCATAGAAGCCGTCGAGGCCGCCGAGTCGGGGGTCGGCGTGAGGCAGGTGACAGGGCAGGGTGCGCAGATCTCCGTCCGGAGTGACGATTTCCGACAGGCCCGCCACCTCGCTGGCATCGATCGGGGCGCGGCGCATGCCGGAATCGCCCGCCAGCAGAGCGGCAACGGCATGCTCGCCCTCTTCGGGCTCCAGCGAACAGGTGCAATAAACCAGCGTTCCGCCCGGCTTCAGGAGCGTCGTAGCCTTTTGCAGCAGCCGCCGTTGCAGCGCCGTCAGCAAGATGATGTCGGATTCCTGCTTCAGCCAGGCGACATCGGGATGCCGGCGGATGGTGCCGGTCGAGGCGCATGGCGCATCGACCAGCACGGCGTCAAACCCTTCGCCAGGGTATTCGGTTCCGTCCGAAATCACGGTCTCGGCTTGCAGCGATAGCCGCGCAAGGTTCTCACGCAGCCGCGCGATGCGGTTCTGCGAGCGATCGACGGCGGTGACATCCGCGCCGGCATGGATGAGCTGCGCGGTCTTGCCGCCCGGGGCGGCGCAGAGATCGACCACCCGCTTGCCCTTGAGGTCGCCGAACAGCCGCGCCGGCAGTGCCGCGGCGGCGTCCTGCACCCACCATTGGCCGTCGCCGAAGCCTGGCAGCATGGTCACCGACCCCTGCAACAGGGTACGAACGGAACCGGTCGGCAAGACTTCGCCATGCAACCGCGTCGCCCACGCCGCGGCGTCGGATTTGACAGTGAGGTCGAGCGACGGCTCATGGCTGAGGGCCTCCGCGATATTTCTGGCGGTCGCCTCGCCGTAATGCGCAATCCAGCGCGCCATCAGCCATGGCGGCACGTCGAGGGTCTGCGCCGCGACCTCGTCGATCAGCGGCTGGCCTTCGCGCGCACAGCGCCGCAGCACGGCATTGACGAGCCCGGCATATTTCGCAGCGCGCCGGTCGGATTGCACCATCCGCACCGACAGATCGACGGCGGCATGATCGGGAACATCCATCCACAGGATCTGGGCGGCGCCGATCATCAGCGCGCTCTGCGCCCGCGGCGCATCGGTGGGGATGCCGCGGTCGAGCAACCGCGACAGCACGTGGTTGAGCGTGCCCATCCGGCGCAAGATGGTGGCCACCAGCCGGCGCATCAGTGCCCGGTCGCGGTCGGACAGCGACTTCAGGGCGGGATGGGCGGCGGCGCCTTCGAGTTGATCGTCCAGGGTGCGGCGCTTGTGCAGCACGCCATCGAGGATGTCAGCCGCGATACGTCGCGCGGCGAGGCCGGGCACCTCGGCAGGTGGTGCGTATCTTACTTGCGACATGGGAAAACATCACGACAGAGGAGCGGCAACGACGCAGCCGGATTGAGCCTGCGCCATGGTTCGGAAACAGATTCTGTCGCATGCGAATATGCCAAATGTAAGAATCGTCCCTATATGCTCGCAGTCGAAAGATGGATTTGATCATGGTAACGCGCGCTGGCCACGTCGGTTCAGCAGGAAGAACGAGATGAACGACATTCCCCCCGAGACTGCAACGCCCATTGCTGAACCCGCACCACTCAAAGTCCTGACACCGGCGGCGCAACGCGCGCTGGCCGAAGCCGAGGCGCGCCGCGCCGCCGCCGCGACCGAACAAAATACGCCTGCAAGGCCCAAGGAGGTAAACGGTCCGGCTGGACCGGAGCCAACCCGGTTTGGCGACTGGGAACGCAAGGGCATCACGTCGGATTTTTGAGTTGGCAATGTCGTTCCGGGCTGCGCGTCAGTCGGCGAGGCAGGCTGACATGCAACGTCGGGACCCGTAGATGTTATGGAGCTATCGGGACCCCCCGCCGTGCCAATTGGAGCGGCTGAGGTTTGCTCGCCGCTCGCACCGATCGCCCCGGAACGACCGTCAAATTCGGCTTGCCGTCCGCCGCGAATCTGATTGATCTTGGGAGATGGACACTTCGCCCCGCATCCATGCCGCGTCACCGTGGCGCAGGCGGTTTTCCGCGGCGCTGCCGTGGGTGTTCGTGCTGGGGATGGCCGCCGGCGCGATGCTGCCGATGCGACGCTGGGCACACTGGCTGCCAGCGGGCACGGAAGCGAATCAGACGCCGGCCGCGCGCGATGCCGAAACCATCTGGAAACGGGCCGGCAACCCGGCTGTTCGTCACCCCGTCGATGTGCTGCATGGGATCGATGGCGATACCTTCGCGGCGCGGGTGCATCTGTGGCCCGGGCTCGATCTCGACGCGCGGATCCGACTGCGCGGTATCGACGCGCCGGAACTGAAAGGGCAGTGCGCGCGGGAAGTGCGTCTGGCGGAGGCCGCCGGCGACGCGCTGAAGAGGCTGCTCGGCGAGGGCGCGGTGAATATCTACAACATCGGGCCGGACAAATATCCCGGCCGTGTCGTCGCCGACGTCGCCACCAGCCGCACGCCGAATGTTTCGGCGGCCCTGCTCAGCGGCGGCTTTGCCCGCGGCTACACCGGCGGCCACCGTGGTGGCTGGTGTGACAAGAGGTAGATCGGGATATCCATCGCCCTGCTAAAGATAGCCATGTTCCCGCAGATATCCGATGATCTGGCCACAAGCCTCATCGGCCGATATTGCGCAGGTATCGAGGGATAGCTCAGGTGCCGCTGGCCGCTCATAGGGCGAATCGATGCCGGTGAAATCGGCGATGCCGCCGGCCCGCGCTCGGCGATAAAGTCCCTTCGGGTCGCGGCGTTCGCATTCCGCCAATGGCGTTGCGACCTCGATCTCGATGAACTCACCGGCCGCCAGCAAATGGCGGGCGATGGCCCGGTCGGCGCGGAACGGCGAGATCAGCGATACCAGCACGATCATGCCGGCATCGACGAACAGTTTTGCGATCTCGCCGACGCGGCGGATGTTTTCGACCCGTGCCTCGGCGGTGAAGCCGAGATCGCGGTTGATGCCCTGGCGCAGATTGTCGCCGTCGAGCAGATAGGTATCGCGGCCGAGGCCGCCCAGCCGCTGCTCGACCAGGTTGGCGATGGTCGATTTGCCGGCGCCGCTGAGTCCGGTCAGCCACAGCACGCAGGGCCGCTGCTGTCGCCGCGCCGCCCGCATGGTCTTGTTGACCGCCAGGCCCTGCCAGGGAATATCGGTGGCGCGCCGCAGCGGCGAAGCGATGACGCCCGCCGCGGCCGTGCGATGGCTGAGCGGGTCGATCAGGATGAAGCTGCCAAGTTCGCGGTTGTCGCGATAGGCCTCGCAGACCAGTGGCCGGTCGAGGCGGAGCTGGACATAGCCGATTTCGTTGGCGGCAAGCGCCGTCGCGGGTTGCCGCTCCAGAGTATCGATGGCGACGCGGTGCTCCAGGCAGGCGATCACCGCGCCGGTGCTTGAACTGGCGCTTTTCAACAGATAGCGCCGCCCGGTAACCAGCGCGGCATCGTCAAACCAGACCAGATGGGCGGCGAGCCGGTCGGCGACCGCCGCCGGCGCGCCTGTCGTCAGGACGTCGCCGCGGCTGATATCGATCTCGTCGGACAACACCAGTGTCACCGATTGTCCGGCGACCGCGATATCGGCCGGCCCCGCCGGCGTCAGGATGCGCGCCACGCGACCGCGGCGATCCGACGGTTGCGCCGTCACTTCGTCGCCGCACCGCACCGAGCCGCTGGCGACGCGCCCGCAAAAGCCGCGGAAGTCGGCATTCGGCCGGCTGACCCATTGCACCGGCAACCGGAATGGCCGCTGTCTGATCTCGCCGCTGACATCGACGGTCTCGAGATGCTGCATGATCGTCGGGCCGCGATACCACGGCATGCGCGTGCTGGCGGCGAAGACGTTGTCGCCGTCGCGGGCCGCGACCGGAATGCACTGCACATCGGTGATGCCGAGCTGGGCCGCGATCAGCCGATAGTCGGTGGCGATTTCGCTGAAGCGTTCCTCGTCGAACCCGACCAGGTCCATCTTGTTCACCGCGAGCACAACGTGGCGGACGCCGAACAGGCTGATGATATGGCTGTGTCGCCGCGTCTGCGTGATCACGCCCTTGCGGGCGTCGATCAGCACGATGGCGAGTTCGGCGGTGGAAGCGCCGGTCGCCATGTTGCGCGTATATTGCTCATGGCCGGGCGTATCGGCGACCACGAACCGGCGGCGTGGTGTGGCGAAGAAGCGGTAGGCGACATCGATGGTGATGCCTTGCTCACGTTCCGCCTGCAAGCCCGCGACCAGAAGCGCAAAGTCCAGATCGCCGCTCCCGCCGTCCAGCCTGCTCTCGGCCGCCAGCGCGATCAGTTGATCGTCGAACAGCAGTTTTGAATCATACAGCAAGCGGCCGACCAGCGTGCTCTTGCCGTCATCGACGCTGCCGCAGGTGATGAAGCGCAAGGTGGGACTGTCGCCATGCGGACCCTGCAGCGCATCGAGTACGGAGCCGACGGAATCATCCGGCCGTGACATCAGAAATATCCCTCGACCTTCTTGCGCTCCATCGAGGCCGTCGCATCGCGGTCGATGACGCGGCCCTCGCGCTCCGAGCTGCGCGAGGCCATCATCTCGCGCACGATGGCGGGCAGGGTTGTCGCCGTGGATTCCATCGCGCCGGTCAGCGGATAGCAGCCGAGGGTACGGAACCGGATCGAGCGCCATTGCGGCGTCTCGCCCGGCAATAGCGGAATGCGGTCGTCATCGACCATGATCAGCGCGCCGTCGCGCTCCACCACCGGGCGAACCGCGGACAGGTATAGGGGCACGATCGGGATGTTCTCGATCAGGATGTATTCCCAGATATCGAGCTCGGTCCAGTTCGACAATGGAAACACCCGCATGCTTTCGCCAGGCGCCAGCAGCGTTTTGTAGAGACTCCAGAGCTCGGGGCGCTGGTTCTTCGGATCCCAGCGATGCGCCGCGCTTCGGTGCGAGAAAATACGCTCCTTGGCGCGGGATTTTTCCTCGTCGCGCCGCGCGCCGCCGATCGCGGCGTCGAAGCCATGGGCATCGAGCGCCTGCCGTAACGCCTGTGTCTTCATGATGTCGGTATGGCGCGCGGAGCCGTGGCTGAACGGGCCGACGCCTTGCGCGATACCGTCGGCGTTGACGTGAACCAGCAGGTCAAGCCCGAGCTCGCGCATCCGTTGATCGCGAAACGCGATCATCTCGCGGAATTTCCAGGTGGTGTCGACATGCAGCAGCGCGAACGGTGGCTTGCCCGGCTGGAACGCCTTCATCGCCAGATGCAGCAGCACCGAGGAATCCTTGCCGATCGAATACAGCAGCACCGGCTTGCGAAATTCCGCCGCCACTTCGCGCAGGATGTGAATGCTTTCGGATTCCAGCCGCCGCAGGTGGCTGCTTGGCCTTAGGCGAGCGGGGGCGTCTGCCAGATCAGCCGGCTGGCGTAACGGCGTTGTCGGGATATCGCGAAAATCGGGAGTGGCGTTCATGCCTCAACGCCATGGCTGTGTCCGAACAGTCGCTCGGAGGTGGCGAGGTCGAGGCCAAGGTCGCGAACGCACGCCGCCACGGAGGTCCTGTAGACATCGTTGACGCCACAGCGCTCGAGCATGTCGCGCTGCAGATCGGTCAGCGATGACCGGCGCGCACGGTAGCGATAGGCGGTGTCGGACCCGTGCAGGCCCGAGACATTGTAGATGGTCGGTTCGTCACCATAGGTGATGCGTGAGGTTTCCGATCGTAGCTGCCCGGTCTCGCGCCAGTCGGTAACCGTGGCCTCGGCGAACTGATCCCCAAGGCCGAGGCGTTCGAACAGCATCCGGACCGACCGCACGGCCTCCTTGCTGGCCTCATAGACGTAGTGGATCACCGGAATACCCGCGTGCCTGGCGTAGCTCTCCA
>JACMOT010000302.1 GCA_014377915.1 Tardiphaga sp. | reverse complement strand
TAGCGACTTCGGCGTGCAATTGCGCGAGAGATTTGTCGGGTGCGTGCCGGGTCGGATGCTCGTAGATCCCGGCGATGTACGCCTTGCCTTTGATGCTCAAGAAATTCTCCGTGGTGTTTCGTTCCCGCGGAAAGTCTTGGCGCGTCAACGCCGCATTGGCAAGCCGCGCAAACGCGCGGCGGCTTTGCGGAAGCAGATTTCGCGGTGCGGAATGGTGCCCTACTCTGCCGCGATCTGGCGCGGCGCCGGCGGCGGGTTCGCCAGATCGTGCGCCAATTCCGCATAGCGGATTTTGGCCGCCGCCACCGACGCATCCTTGATGAAGCCGTAGCCGCGGATCTGGTCGGGCAGCGACAGCAGCGCCACCGCCGTGTCGACCGTCAGTGGCGACAACAACCCGAGCACGGTGTCCACGTCCTGCTCGTAACCCGCGATCAGGTCGCGCTCCATCTTGCGCTCGGCGGTGCCGCCGAACGGATCGAAAACCGTGCCGCGCAGCCCGCGCAGTCTGGCCAGGATACGGAACGCCGGCAGAATCCAGGCGCCGAACGCGCGCTTCTTCGGGCGGCCGGTGGGGTCCTTGCCGGGCAGCATCGGCGGCGCCAGGTTGATGCTGATCTTGTAATCACCCTCAAATTGCGAGGCGACCTGTCTGGAGAAGCTGCCGTCGGTATAGAGCCGCGCGACCTCATACTCGTCCTTGTAGGCCAGCAGCTTGGCGTAGTTGATCGCCACCGCGCGCGGCAGTTCGTCGTCGTAGCCGCCCTGCATCGCCGCGGCGCGCACGCGATCGACCAGCGTGCGGTAATGCGCCGCCAGCCGGGCGTTCTGATAGTCGGTAAGCATCGCGCTGCGATGGGTGATGATCTCGTCCAGCGACATGTCGTCCAGCGTCTTCGGCGCGACGCTCTCGTCGGCGCCCTTCAGCATCGAGGCCAGTCGCGCCGGATCGGCGGTCGCCAGACGGCCGAGCTGGAACGCCAGCATATTCATCTTGATCGACACGCCGTTGAGAACGATGGCCTGCTCGATGGATGCCGCCTGCAGCGGCAGCAGGCCCTGCTGATAGGCGAAACCCATCATCATCATGTTGGTGGCGATGGAATCGCCGAGCAGAGCTTCGGCGGCCTTGGTGAAATCGAGGAAGGTCGACTCCCGGCGCAGCGACCGTTCCAGCACGTCGTTAACCTTGCGGGACTGGAAATTGAAATCGCGGTTGCGCACGAAATCGGCGATCGGAATGAGATGCGTGTTGACGACGCCGAAGGTACGGCCGGATTCGCAGAGCCCGATCGTGTCCTTGGCGACAGCGACGACTTCATCGGCGGCGATCAGCAGATCGGCGGTGCCGGTGACGATGCGCGGGCACGTCACCTCCTCCGTGGTCGGTGCAAGCCTGACAAGGCTGAGCACCGCGCCGCCCTTTTGCGCTAGGCCCGACATGTCCAGGATCATGCTGGCCTTGCCCTCGATATGCGCGGCCATGCCGAGCAGCGCGCCGATCGTCAGCACACCGGTGCCGCCGACGCCGCCGACCGCCACGTTGTACGGTCGCTCAAGCCCGGGCCGCGTCAACGGCTCCGGCAGTGCGCCGATGCTGCCGAGTTCAACCGGCGCCTTGCGTCGCAGCTTGCCGCCATCGACAGTGACGAAGGACGGGCAGAATCCACGCAGGCAGGAATAATCCTTGTTGCAGGAGGATTGGTTGATGGTGCGTTTGCGGCCGAGTTCGGTCTCCAGCGGCTCCACTGAAATACAGTTCGACTGCACCGAGCAATCGCCACAACCTTCACAGACGGCGGGATTGATGACGACGCGGCGCTGCGGATCTTCCAGAATGCCCTTCTTGCGGCGACGGCGTTTTTCGGCCGCGCAGGTCTGCACGAAAACGATCGCCGAACAGCCCGGCACCTCGCGCAACGTCTTCATCACGGTGTCGAGTTCGTCGCGATGCGCCAGCCTGACGCCGGGTGCGATATCTTTCGCCGGATAGGCATCCGGATTTTCCGAAACGAGATAGATGTCGCGGATACCTTCGGCGTGGAGCTGGAAGGTGATCTGCTGCGGCGACAGTTCGCCGTCGTGCTTCTGCCCGCCGGTCATCGCCACGGCGTCGTTATACAAAATCTTGTAGGTGATGTTGGCTTTGGAGGCGATCGATTGCCGGATCGCCAGCGAGCCGGAATGGAAGTAGGTGCCGTCTCCGAGATTGGCGAAGATGTGC
>JACMOT010000301.1 GCA_014377915.1 Tardiphaga sp. | reverse complement strand
GCGCGCGCACACCGGCGATCGCATCCGGATCGGTGATGCCGATGGCGTCGAAGCCGAGTGAGCGGGCTTCCTTTGTGAGGGCGTCTCTAAGCGATAAATTCTCGAAGTCCATCACGAACCCATACTCGTGTCCCGGGCGCGCCGCAGCGTGAGCGACGATGCGCAGCATCGTCCGAAACGGTGCCGCGCGGAACCGGAATCCCGGTTGCTGACGTTATCGGGACCCCGGACCCGCCGCGCACCACGTCTCGAGCGCGACGCGCTGCGCAGCGTCCGGGGAACAACAGGACGTCTCAGAAATCCAGGTCCACATAGGTCCGCGATGCCGGCACGCCGGCCAGCCATTCGCTCAGCAGCGGACGGAACGACGGGCGGGATTTCACCCGCGCGTACCACGCCTTCGCTGCGTCGTCCTCGCTCCATGGCACGTCGCCCAGATAATCGATCGTCGACAGATGCGCCGCCGCGACCAGGTCCGCATAGCTCAGCCGGTCGCCGGCGAGAAAGTTCCGCGTCCGCGCCAGCCAGCCAATATAGGCCAGATGATAGCGCACATTGGCGGTGGCGGCGCGAATCACGTCCATCGCCGGCGCGCCGCCGCCGGCGTCCTCGCTGATGAAGCGCTTGTAGATTCGCTCGTTGACCAGCGGACCCGAGGCCTCCTCGAAGAACTTTTCATTGAACCAGGCCATCAGCCGGCGCACCTCGATGCGCCCCGCCATCGCCACCGGCAGCAGCCGGCGGTCGCGCATCTGCTGGCCATGCGCTTCGTCGAGATATTCCGCGATGATCGCCGCGTTCGGAATCGGCGGAAAGCCCTCGGTGAGCAATACCGGCGTGGTTCCCGCCGGATTCAGCGCCAGAAAACCCTCGCGCCGGTCCCAGCTGCGTTCCTCGATCAGCTTGAGGTCGAGCCCGTATTCGCCGAGCACCAGCCGGACGAATCGTGAATGCGGGCAGAACGCATGATGGTAGAGCGTGTACATGAGGGCCTTGATAGTTATGCGGTCGTTAACAAAACGTCTCGTTTTGACCATCGGTAGGCGGGTCCACCGGAGCGCGCCAAACTAGCGAAGCGAGCGCGCGAGGCAACCGGCGATTTGCCGGTTTTTGCGATTGCAGCCATGCGGGGAATAGGCGAGAAGAACCCGGCTTTTTCAGGCCGGACGATATTTGGGAACGGACCAACAGCATGATGTCTGATGCGATCAGGGCGGTGATTCTCGGTATCGTCGAGGGCGTCACCGAGTTCCTTCCGGTTTCTTCCACCGGCCATCTGCTGCTCGCCGGGCGGTTCTTCGATCTCGGCGAGGACAGTTTCTGGAAAAGTTTTGCGGTGCTGATCCAGCTTGGCGCCATTCTCGCCATTCTCGCGATCTACTTCGGCAAATTGTTGCACATCGCGCAAGGCCTGTTCAGCGGCGACGTCGCGGCGCGGCGCTTCGTGATCGGGGTGCTGGTCGCCTTCCTGCCGGCCGCGGTGATTGGCGCTGCCTTCGGCGGTTACGTCAAAAGCTATCTGTTCAATCCGTGGGTGGTGTGTTTCTCGCTGATTGTTGGCGGCGCGATCCTGCTGTGGGTCGATCAGCTCGATCTCGATCCGGTCCACGATGACGCCACCACGTTCCCGCTGCCGATGTTTCTGAAGATCGGCTTCGCGCAGTGCCTGGCCATGGTCCCGGGCGTATCGCGCTCCGGCGCCACCATCGTCGGCGCGATGCTGCTCGGCGCGGACAAGCGCGCGGCGGCGGAGTTTTCGTTCTTTCTGGCGATTCCGACCATGGTCGGCGCCTTTGTCTACGATCTCTACAAGAGCCGTGCCGAGCTATCGATCGACCACGGTTTCATCATCGCGATCGGCTTCGTGGTCTCGTTCATCACCGCGATCATCGTGGTGAAGAGCTTCCTCGGCTACGTCACCCGGCACGGCTTCACGCTGTTCGCATGGTGGCGCGTCATCGTCGGCACCCTCGGCCTGATCGCGCTGGCGCTGGGCTATTGAGGCGGCAACAAACTCCGAGAGCCGTAGCGTGGGCAAAGCGAGGCGTGCCCACGTCTTTCACCACGCGCTGACATGCGTGGGCACGGCGCAAGCGCGCCGTTGCCCACCTTACGGTTTCAATGCGAGCCGTTATGCGCGAACTGGCCGGTGGAGCGAAAGCGCCACAGATATTGCGGGGCGATCGCTTCCAGCGAATCCGGGGCGATGCCGAGGCCTTCCAGCGTCAGTCCGGCGGCCTTGGCCGCTTCCGACACGACATTGTCGACCTGCAGCATCACCACCTGGTCCGGCGTCAGCTTCAGCGCGCCGGGCGCGAATTGCAGCAGATAGGATTGCAGCTTGGCGATCCCGAACGGCACCGGCAGCAGCACGCGCTTGCGCTCGATGGTCGCCAGGATGATCTGGAGGATCTGGCGCATGGTCAGCACTTCCGGGCCGCCGAGCTCG
Organism: Tardiphaga sp.; assembly: GCA_014377915.1. Next base: position 10,477 of record JACMOT010000301.1, on the reverse strand, counting down.
TAGGTGGCGCCGGCCTTGGTCTTGCCATCGACCGCGTCGGCCACCGCGGTGGCGACGTCGCCGACATAGACCGGCTGCAGCCGGGTCTCGGCGCCGAACAGCGGCATTACCGGCGCGATCCGGGCGAGCCCGGCGAATCGGTTGGTGAACAGATCCTCGGGGCCGAACACCACCGACGGTCGCAGCACGGTCGCCGACGGTACCGCTTCCAGCACCGCCTGCTCGCCGGCGGCCTTGGCGCGGGCGTAGCCTGATTCGGAGTTGGCGTCGGCGCCGATCGCCGACACATGCACCATCCGCGCGGCGATGGCGCTGGCGGCCTGCGCGATGGCGCTGGCGCCCCGCGCCTGCACGGCGTCAAAGCTCTGCTTGCCGCTTTCGGTCAGGATTCCGACCAGATTGACCACCACGCTGGCGTCGCGCATCGCCGCCGTGATCGAGGCCGGATAGCGCAGATTTGCCTGCACCGCGTGGATTTGCCCAACCTTGCCGAGCGGCTGCAGGTGGCCGGCGAGCTCCGGCCGGCGCACTGCGACCCGGACCCGGTAATCGCGTTTCACCAGCGCGCGGACGACGTGCCGACCGAGGAAACCGGATCCGCCGAAGACCGTGACGAGGGTGTCGATGGGCGCTGCCATGGAGCGGTTCCTTGAAGTCGGTCCCGAGGGACAAAAGCGGGTATCTGGGCCATTTCGCGATACGCCAACGGCGCCGAGCTGTACAGCGGATTTGGTTCGCACCGAACAATTTGACAATCGCGTAACCGATCCCTACTAACCGCGTCCATGCCCCTAGCGGCATGCCCAGGTGGCGGAATTGGTAGACGCGCTGGCTTCAGGTGCCAGTAGCTTAACGGCTGTGAAGGTTCGAGTCCTTTCCTGGGCACCACCACCCCTTTCAACTCTCGGGTTTGAAAGGAACGAGCGAGAAAATTTGGTCGAGGCCCACCTCCAGGCATCGACCGGTTCATGGCTCGAAATCCACTCGCGGATCAAATTCATCGGCCGCGGCGTCGGAATCATGGCCGAAGTCCCAAGCTGCATCCCACGCTCCGACTGAGCTTCGTCGCTCTCGCACCCATTGAAAACGTCACGGTGCGGCTACGAGGCGCAGATCAGGACCACCGAGACGCGAAACTCGGGTTCTCCCGCCAAGCCGTGCTGTCGATGAGTATCGCCACATTTCGCGGCGCCGCTCGCGCGCCAAAACCGACAACAATACGATCAATGCGGGGCGTATAATTTTTCCAGACGCTCGAAATCCCGCGGTGGAAATTCCGTTCCGTGGCCGTCCGTGATCAATACATCCCAGCCTTCGCTGTTCCAGACCCGGGCCTTTGCCAGCGCGATCAAGACGCTGCTTCGCTCGCTCTTCATCGTCGCGTTGTCGCGCTTCGCCGTGATCAGATACGCCAAGCCGCTGTCCCCATCGTCATTCATCCGCCTTGGTTAACGCGCGAGACGGGTGAAAGTGTGGCCCCAACAAGATTTGTCGTACGACGTTTGCGATCAACGCCGATGCGTGCCGTGGCACGAAAGCCGCACCCTGAGTCCGATAAAAGATGCGCCGTTCGCTTGTCGTTGACTGTGCGCGGCGCCATGCTGTTTACGTCGACGCGGGGCGTAAGGATGCGTGCGATGGTACAAGTGTTGACGATCGGTTTTGGTGTATTGAGCTCATGTGTTTTCCTGGCGCATGCCTACGACCTGCTGCAGGATGTCGCCGCGCGACCACGCGGTTGATAGCACCATCAGCGACGGTCTGATCGCACCGGCGCTCTCACCATGCGAGCCGCGCCCACAACGCTTCCGCCTGGTGGCCCTGATTCGAATCCGGGCGAAACAGCCTAATCTCCATCGCGATCTGCCACCGCTTGCCGCCGCATGGCACCAGCCGGCCGCTGCCGAGGTCATCCAGCACCAGGCTTTTTGGCAACCAGGCAATCCCGCGCCCGGCCAGCACGAGCGAATGCAGCGTGGCCGCGAGTTGCGAGGTGAACACCGCGTCGAGCCGGGCGCGCCTTGTCGCCCGGTGCGATGCCACGATCCGGCCCAGCCCGGAATCCGCGCTGTAAGCGAGATAGGGAATCGGTGCCTTCGCGGCCGCATCGAGTGACCATTGTGGCGCGCCGCTCGCATCCGGCGAGCTCACCGGCATCAGTACGTCCTCGCCAATCGCCGTGCTGCTGAACCCGGAATTTTCCAGACGATTGGGGCTGTCGCGATGGGTGTGACAGAGCAGGAACTGGGCGCGGCCGCGCAGCATGATCTGCTCGCAGGCCGCCATGCTGTCGGAAATCAGGTTGATCGTTCCCAGCGGAGAGGCGGGCTCCTGGTCGCGGATCCACCTCGGAAAAAACGTGAAGGACAGCGCGTGCGTCGCCGTGAAGGAGAGCGAGGCGGTCTCGCGGCCGGCGACTTCCAGCGCTTCCGATCGCAACTGCCGCACGTCCCGCGACAGCGCGTCGGCGCGCGACCGCAAATGCGCGCCGGCGGCCGTCAAGGTCACGCCGTGGGTGGAGCGCAGGAACAGCGGCGTGCCGATCCAGGCCTCGAGCGCCTGGATGCGACGGCTGAACGCCGGCTGCGTGATGTGCCGCGCCTCGGCGGCGCGGGAAAAGCTCAGCCGTTCCGCCAGTTCGATGAAGTCGTCCAGCCAGGCCAGTTCCATCGTCTATGCCGATCGTGCATTACCAGCCCCGATCATGGCATTGGCGTCGCGGCCGGTCCAGACGTAGGACTGCGCCAACGACTTTTGAGGAAACCGCCATGCGCATCGTCGACGTCAAGGAAATCACCCAGCCGATCGCCTCGCCGATCCGCAACGCCTATATCGATTTCTCGAAGATGACGACCAGCCTGGTGGCCGTCGTCACCGACGTGGTCCGGGACGGCCGCCGCGTCGTTGGCTACGGGTTCAATTCAAATGGCCGCTATGGCCAGGGCGGGCTGATCCGCGAGCGTTTTGCCAATCGCATTCTCGAGGCCGAGCCGAGCGCCCTTCTCAACGACAATGGCGACAATCTCGATCCCCATAAAATCTGGGCGGCGATGATGTCGAATGAAAAGCCCGGCGGTCATGGCGAGCGCTCGGTCGCCGTCGGCACGCTGGACATGGCGATCTGGGATGCGACCGCGAAGATTGCGGGAAAGCCGCTGTTCCGCATGCTGGCCGAGAGCAAGGGTCGCGACGCCGATCCGCGCGTGTTCGTCTATGCCGCCGGCGGTTACTACTATCCGGGCAAGGACGACAACGCTTTGCGCGCCGAGATGCGCAGCTATCTCAACCGCGGCTACAACGTCGTGAAGATGAAAATCGGCGGCGCGTCGATCGACGAGGATCGTCGCCGCATCGAGGCGGTGCTGACGGAAATCGGCGCGGAGGCTCGCCTCGCGGTGGACGCCAATGGTCGACTCGATCTCGAGACCGCGATCGCCTATGCCAAGATGCTGCGCGACTATCCGCTGTTCTGGTACGAGGAAGTCGGCGATCCGCTCGATTATGCGCTGCAGGCATCGCTGAGCGAATTCTATCCCGGGCCGATGGCGACTGGCGAGAACCTGTTCTCGCACCAGGATGCGCGCAACCTGTTGCGCTATGGCGGCATGCGGCCGGACCGTGACTGGCTGCAATTCGACTGCGCGCTATCCTATGGTCTGGTGGAATATCTGCGCACGCTCGACGTGCTCGAGCAATTCGGCTGGTCACCGACGCGCTGCATCCCGCATGGCGGCCACCAGATGTCGCTCAACATCGCGGCTGGTCTCGGTCTCGGCGGCAATGAAAGCTACCCCGACCTGTTTCAGCCCTATGGCGGTTTCCCGGACAGTGTGAAGGTGATCGACGGCCATATTACCATGCCGGAGCTGCCGGGCATCGGTTTTGAGGGCAAATCCGACCTGATCAAGGTGATGCGCGAACTGGCGGAGTAAGCTTTCATACCCACTCGTCACCTCTCGAAATGGGCGCTAAACCCTGTTTCAAGCCCGAATCGTGGCCGTGAAGAGGTTGCCGACATCATGACCATCCGCCTGCACCGGGGCGATTTGCCCGATCTGAGCCGCTATACCGATTCGGTGGCGATCGACACCGAAACCATGGGCCTCAATCCGCATCGCGACCGGCTCTGCGTCGTCCAGCTCTCGCCCGGCGATGGCAGCGCCGACGTGGTGCAGATTCCCGTCGGCCATACCGATGCGCCGAACCTGAAGAAGCTGCTCGGCGACCCCAAGGTCACGAAAATCTTCCATTTCGCCCGTTTTGACCTGGCTGCGCTGTACAATGCGCTCGGGGTGATGCCGTCGCCGGTCTATTGCACCAAGATCGCGTCTCGGCTGTGCCGGACCTATACGGACCGCCACGGCCTCAAGGACCTGGTCCGCGAAGTGCTCAACGTCGATTTGTCGAAGCAGCAGCAATCCAGCGACTGGGGCTCGGGCAAGCTCAGCGACGCGCAGTTGTCTTATGCGGCGTCCGATGTGCTGCACCTGCACGCGCTGCGCGATCGCCTGAATGTGATGCTGGCCCGGGAAAGCCGAGCCGAGCTGGCGCAGTCCTGCTTCGGCTTCCTGCCGACCCGGGCCAGGCTGGATCTGTCCGGCTGGGCGGAAGAGGACATTTTTGCGCATTCCTAGGTCATTTCCGCGCGATTGGCATTCCGAAGCGGCCGCGAGCGGGGCGGCCGCCGCGATTCGGTCACACTGATCGTTCTGGTGGGGAGGCTGCAAAGGCTGCGTATTTGGCGTAGGATGCGCAGATGCAGCCTCGGCGCGTTGGAGCGACGGTGAATTCAGCTCAGATCCCGACCTATCAAGCCGGAATGGACGTGCGGTTCGCAGCCGCGGCGCGCCATTCCCGGCTCGTCCGGTTGCTGCGCATCGCGGTGCCGGCGATCGTGCTGCTGTCGATGGGCGTGATCGTCGGGATTTCAGTGTTCAATCCGTTCCGGATGATTTTGTCCCGACTGCCCATCGACATGAGCAATCTGGTGGTGTCGGGCACCAAAATCACAATGGAGGCGCCGCATCTGGCGGGCTTCTCGCCGGATGGGCGGCCCTATGAATTATGGGCCAAGACGGCGACCCAGGATCTCACCGACCCCGACAATGTAGAATTGGCGACATTGCGGGCCAAGGTGATGATGGAAGACAAATCGACCATGACGATGGACGCCCGCACCGGGACCTTTAATTCCAAGGCCCAGCTGCTCAATCTGTACAAGGATGTGTTCCTGCAGACGACCGCTGGATATGAAGCGCGGCTGACCCAGGCCGCGATCGACATCGGCAAGGGCACCGTCACCTCGGAAGAACAGGTTGATGTCAAGCTGCTCAACGGCACCCTGGTCGGGCAGCGGCTGCGCATCACCGAACGCGGCGAGCTGGTGCGGTTCGAGGGCGGCGTGGTGATGAATGTGAAGATGGATCCGCCGTCGCCGGACGCGCAGGCTGCGACGCCCGCGCCGGAGCCGGAAACGCCGCCGGTCGAGCCGGTCAGGGCAAAGGCTGCCAACGGCAAGCGCGCCAACGCAAAATGAATGTGATGATGATTCGTAAAACCCCGCATCCGCGCGCCCGCCAGATCGCAGGCGCCGCTTTCATGGCTGTTCTCCTCGCTGGCGTCGGTGACGCAGCCGCGCAGACCCCTGACAAGGGGGTGCCCAATGCCATGCAGGGATTTTCGCAAAATCGCGACCAGCCGATCCAGATCGAGGCGGCCTCGCTGGAAATGCGCGACAAGAAAAAGGAAGCGACGTTTTCCGGCGATGTGAAGGTGATTCAGGGCGATACCACGATGAAGTCGAAGAGCCTCGTGGTGTTTTACGACGGCGGCGGCGCGGCGACGCCCGCGGCTGGCGCGCCCAAGGCCGCCCCCAAGGCGCCGATCAAGGCGGCCCAGCCCGGTCCCGGCGGCAGTTCCTCGATCCGGCGGCTCGAAGCCCGCGGCAATGTCGTGGTGACGCAGAAGGACCAGGTGGTCACCGGCGAGACGGCGGTGTTCGATACCCGCACCAACCTCGTGACCATGTTGGGGGGGGTGGTGCTGACCCAGGGCAAGAACGTGTTGCGTGGTGACCGGCTGGTGGTGGACATGACCACCGGTACGTCCCGGGTCGAATCCGACAGCGGGCGCGTTCAGGGCCTGTTTCAGTCCTCCGGCCCGGGCGGTCCCGGCATCGGCGCCGCCCCCGCAACCGGAAAACCCAAATAATTCAATCAACTGATTTTTTGTGCGGCGCGGCGGCCGAGCGCGCCATGCAACTCGCTATCGCCATGGTTATATCGAATAAATGACAGTCTGGCGCTTGGCCGGGCAGGGAACGTTGACACCTCCATGGTAATCCAGCGAATCGAGCAGGCCGCGGCAATCGTGCGGGTGGCGTCCAGGGCTGAGCGTAGCGCGCATGGTTGATCTCTTCGGCATGTTCCGGCGCCGTGCCCCGAAACGCGGCCAGCAGGGCTTTGCCCGCGCCCCGGTCGATATCACCTCGCTGGGCGACAGCATGGGCGACATGCTGGGCAGCCCGCTGCGGGATGCCCCGCCCTTGGCGCGCGACGAAGGCCGCGCACTTCTTGATCCGGGAGCGCCGCAACCGCGTCAGGCGCAACCGCAACCGCAGGGCCGGCCGCGCGGCAAGAGCAATGGCGCCGCGGCGCCCCGCGCCGGCTATCTGGCCGTCCATGGCATCAAGAAGAGCTTCGGTTCCCGCCAGGTGGTGCGCGGTGTCAGCATCTATGTGCGACGCGGCGAGGCGGTCGGTCTGCTCGGTCCGAACGGCGCCGGCAAGACCACGGTCTTCTACATGATCACCGGCCTGATCAAGCCCGAGAGCGGCGCCATCGAACTTGATGGCCACGACGTGACGAAACTGCCGATGTACCAGCGCGCCCGGCTCGGTATCGGCTATCTGCCCCAGGAAGCCTCGATTTTCCGCGGTCTCACCGTCGAGCAGAATATTCGCGCGGTGCTCGAAGTGGTCGAGCCGAACCGCAAGAAGCGCGAGGCCGAGCTGAATTCGCTGCTGGACGAGTTCAACATCCAGAAGCTGCGTAAATCGCCCTCCATCGCGCTGTCCGGCGGCGAGCGCCGCCGCGTCGAGATCGCGCGCGCGCTGGCCACGCGGCCGAATTACATGCTGCTCGACGAGCCCTTCGCGGGCATCGATCCGATCGCTGTCGGCGACATTCAGGACCTCGTCCGCCATCTCACCAACCGTGGCATCGGCGTGCTGATTACCGACCACAACGTCCGCGAAACACTGGGGCTGACAGACCGCGCCTACATCGTCTACGCTGGCGAAATCCTGACCGAGGGATCTCCCGAAGAGATCGTGGCCAACCCGGATGTTCGCCGTCTTTACCTTGGCGAGGAATTCCGCCTCTAGCCCAAATTTACAATGCGTCAAGCCGTGTACATCCGGTCGGGAACGATATAAGCAAGAAACGGACCAACTTTTGGATCGGTTTTTGCCGCCATGGCGCTGACGCAGAGACTAGAGTTTCGTCAATCCCAGTCGCTGGTGATGACGCCGCAGCTGATGCAGGCCATCAAGCTGCTGCAGCTTTCCAATCTCGATCTCTCGACCTTTGTCGAGGATGAACTGGAGCGCAATCCGCTACTGGAACGTGCCAGTGACGGAACCGAGCCAGCCGTCGCAGGCGAAGCCGGGCCTGAGCGGGCCGAATATACCGATCATGCCCATGACGACAGTTTCACGGCCGGCCAGGACGGCGCTGGCGATTTTTCCGAACGCTCCGGTGGCGACCAGTTCGACGCGCCCGCTCCCGATGAGTGGATGAACCGCGAACTGGGCAGCCGCGCCGAGATCGAGCAGACTCTCGACACCGGACTTGAGAACGTGTTCTCCGAGGAGCCGTCCGAAGCCGCCGCGCGCAATGCGCAGGATTCGGCGCCGACCGCCTACACGGAATGGGGCGGCGGCGCCTCCAGCGACGACAGCTATAATCTCGAAGCCTTTGTCGCGGCCGAGATCACGCTGGGCAGCCACCTCGCCGAACAGCTCTCGGTGGCCTTTACCTCACCGGCGTTGCGGATGATCGGGCAGTATCTGATCGATCTGGTCGACGAGGCCGGCTATCTGCCCCCCGACCTTGGCGGCGTCGGTGAGCGGCTTGGCGCTTCCGTGCAGGACGTCGAGACCGTGATCGCAGTGCTGCAGAAATTCGACCCCCCAGGCGTCTGCGCGCGCGGCCTCAGCGAGTGTCTGGCGATCCAGCTGCGCGAACAGAATCGCTACGACCCCGCGATGCAGGCGCTGGTCGAGCACCTCGATCTGCTGGCCAAGCGCGACATTGGAAATCTACGGAAAATCTGCGGCGTCGATGACGAGGACCTGGCCGACATGATCGGCGAGATCCGGCGGCTCGATCCGAAGCCCGGCCTGAAATTCGGTTCGGCGCGCACGCAGACCGTGGTGCCCGATGTCTATGTCCGGCCTGGTCCGGATGGCGGATGGCATGTCGAACTCAACAGCGACACGCTGCCGCGAGTTCTCGTCAATCAGGTGTATTATTCGGAACTGTCGAAATCGATCCGCAAGGATGGCGACAAATCCTACTTCACCGATTGCCTGCAGAATGCCACGTGGCTGGTGCGTGCGCTCGACCAGCGCGCCCGCACCATTCTGAAAGTGGCGACGGAAATCGTGCGGCAACAGGACGGCTTCTTCACGCAGGGCGTGGCGTATCTGCGTCCCCTGAATCTGAAGGCCGTCGCTGATGCCATCCAGATGCACGAGTCGACCGTGTCGCGCGTTACCGCCAACAAATACATGGCGACCAATCGCGGCAGTTTTGAATTAAAGTATTTTTTCACGGCCTCGATCGCGTCGGCCGATGGTGGCGAGGCGCATTCCGCAGAAGCGGTGCGGCATCATATCAAGCAGTTGATCGATGCCGAAAATCCCGCGGTCATCCTCTCCGATGATACCATCGTGGAACGGTTGCGCGAGGCGGGCATTGATATCGCTCGTCGTACCGTTGCAAAATACCGCGAAGCCATGCGGATACCGTCGTCGGTGCAGCGCCGCCGTGACAAGCAAAGCATGCTCGGTAACGCACTTAACGCGCGCGCGGCCTCGCCTGAAAGGATTGCCGACAGATCCCGCGACATCACACCAGCTTGATTGCGCTCTCGTCAAATCAGCATAGTGTCGGGTCAACTCAAGACGAATCGAGGCATCAAAATGACCCTTCGTATCTCGGGAAAAAGCATCAGTGTCGGCGACGCCCTGCGCGGACGAGTCACTGAACGGACCGACGAAGTCTTGCGAAAATATTTCGACGGTAACTATTCCGGGCACATCACACTAAGCAAGGACGGCTTCGGCTTTCGTACCGACTGTGCGCTGCACCTCGACTCCGGAATTACCCTCGAAGCCGATTCAAATGCTCCCGATGCCTATGCCAGCGCCGATCAGGCGTTGATCCAGATCGAGAAGCGGCTGCGCCGCTATAAGAGCCGCCTGAAGGATCGCTCGGCGCGCAAGGCGCATGCCGAAGCCGTCGCGATCGCCGAACTCACGGCACCGACGATCAGCGCCCCGAGCTATGTTATCGAGGCGCCGGCTGGCGATGACGAGCACGAGACTGGATACGATCCGGTCATCATCGCCGAGGCCACAACCTCGCTGAAGCACTTTTCGGTCAGTGAAGCGGTCATGGAGCTCGACTTCACCGGCGCCGCCGTCGTGGTGTTCCAGCATGGCAGTAGCGGCCGGGTGAACATCGTTTATCGCCGCGCCGACGGCAACGTAGGGTGGGTCGATCCGCCGGTGATTAAACCGTCCTGACGCATTGACGCCCCGTTAGGCCCTCCCTATGGTCCGCCGCCTTTGACAGGTTTTACCTGTCAAACGGATTTCGCACGGGCCGGTTCCGGTGCTAGAATATGTCCGGGCGTTCGCGCCCGGTGCGTGTTCTGACAGCGTAGACCACGTCCATACCCGCTACTACGCTGTCAGCCTTGCTAGTTTTCACCCGCTGACGGTCAACATCCTCGGAACGGTCCATGACGATTACCGATCTGGTCGCGCCCGAGGCGATACTCCCGGCGTTGAGGGTCAACAGCAAGAAGCAGGCGCTGCAGGAACTCGCCGCGCGGGCGGCTGTGCTGACGGGGCAGGCTGAACGCTCGATCTTCGAAGTGTTGCTGCAGCGCGAAAAGCTGGGCACCACCGCGGTTGGCTACGGCGTCGCCATTCCGCACGGCAAGCTGCCGAAGCTGGATCGGTTGTTCGGCATGTTCGCGCGCCTGGAACGGCCGATCGATTTCGAGGCCATGGATGGCCAGCCGGTCGATCTCGTCTTCCTGCTGCTGGCTCCGGAAGGCGCCGGCGCGGACCATCTCAAGGCACTGGCGCGCATTGCCCGGCTGCTGCGCGATCAGGACGTCGCCAAGAAGCTGCGCGCCTCGCGCGACGCACAGGCGATCTACTCGGTGCTGGCGTTGCCTCCCG
>JACMOT010000300.1 GCA_014377915.1 Tardiphaga sp. | reverse complement strand
CGATCACGCGCAGGATTTCCTGAAAATTGCGGCCGGTGGTCATCGGGTAGACCAGCACCAGCTTGATTTTCTTGTCCGGGCCGATCACGAACACGTTGCGTACAGTGGCGTTGTCCGCCGCGGTACGGTTGCTGGCATCGCCGGAAACCGAGGCCGGAAGCATGTCATACAGTTTGGAAACATTGAGGTCGGTGTCGCCGATCATCGGGAAGGTCGGACCAAACCCCTGGGTTTCCCTGATGTCTTCGACCCAGAGCGAATGCTTGGCGATGGGATCCACGCTGAGGCCAATCAACTTGACGCCGCGCTTGTCGAATTCCGGTTGCAGCTTCGCCAGCGCACCGAGTTCCGTGGTGCAGACGGGAGTAAAGTCTTTCGGATGAGAGAACAGCATAGCCCAGCTATTGCCGAGCCAGTCATGGAACTGGATGCGTCCGGTGGTGGTCTCGGCTTCGAAATCAGGAGCCACGGCGCCAATTTGAAGTGTCATTTCACGGCCTCATGTCGTTCAAGGTAAAGATGAATTTCGCATTTGCACTATAGGCGGCAGCGCGCCGTAAAGGAACACCGCGGAAAAAAGGATAAGATCCTTCTCTGCACGATGGAACTAACGACATGTTATTCGCTCCCGTGGCACTGCGAGAAAACGAACACGGCAACACTGGGACACCGGATGCCGCCAAGTTGCCGTGGCCCCGGCACAATGCTGCCGGAGACGGTTGCGACAGCGGTGAACGGCGGTAATGACCGTCGCGACAAATCAGCAACGGTTTTAAGAAGTGAACACGCGCGATACCATCCGTTAATCGACCGTTAATCCCCAAGTGGAAATGCTGGGGGTCAGAATGAATGAGACAGAAGAGAAGAACCGAAATGTCAACCGCTGCTGCTGCCGACTTCGTCGGCGCCATTGAAACCGCCGGGATCGTCGACCGTCAGGCTGCCGCCCAGGCGCTCGGAATTGTGCGCGACGGTGTGATCACCGGCGAGGGCCCGACCGCCCGTGGCCGGATCCATTTTTCCCGCGCGCTCGATGCCGATGATGCCGCCTGGTGCGCGCGCATCCTCACCGCCGCCGGTGTCGAGAGCCAGCCGGTCAGCCGGGCCGAGGCCGAGGCGATGTTCGCCATCAATGAGGCCGCCGCCGAGCGCAGCGATGATGGCCGCTTCGACGATCTGTTCGCCAAGGCCGTCGTGCATCACGCCGCTTCCGCTTCCGGCCTGCCGGTGCCGTCTCGCGCCGTCGCCCTGTCACCTGACACCGCGATCGAAAGCTGGGCGCCGACCCGCGCCGCTGGCGTGAATATCGAAGTGCTGGAGTGGATCGCGGCACAGATGCGCGGCAAGCGTGTCAGCAACCGTACTCTGATGACCCTCGTTGCCACCATCGTCGGCGCCGCGACGCTGCCGATGGCATCGTTGCCGAGCGTATTCGATATCGGGCTGTAAACCGGAACCGCAGATCTGGATGTAACCGCGGCGGGGATGTTCCCCGCCGTTTTTGTCAGTGATCTTGTTACTCCGCGTCGAGGCCGACCGTGCGTCCCGGAAAACCCGCGGCGTCGAAATAGCGCTGCTGACCGACGGTCTGGCGCTTCAGCACGGTGCGCAGGCCTTGCGCGCCGGGCTGCGAGCTCAACGTGTCGGTGACGGCCTCCGGCGTGGCGCCGTTCGGCATCGCTTCCGTCATGACCCGACCGATCAACGCGCCATTGGCCTTGCGGGTCAGGCCGAGCAGCTGCGCCGCCGTCATCCCGACATCCGCATTACTGACCGGCAGGGCGTCGACATAGCCGGCTTTGAAGTCCGGTCCGATCGCCGCCATGAAGTTGTGGGTATCGCCGCGACCGAAACTGCCATGCATGCCCTGGCCCTGACGCAGCACGGTGTCGGCGACCTCGACCTGGCAGGCGGCGGCCTGGTCGCAGCCGGCGGCGTAGGAACGGAAGCTGACGACGATCGCCGGATGCGGGGTAATCGCCTGGCCCGAGAGGTTGATCGACGACAGCGGTAGCGCGCCGGGGAAGTTGCCGAGCGTGTCGTCGACGAAGATGCCGCTGACATAGTCCTGCGCCAGCAGCGCCTTCACCGTGCGTTCCGCCAGCGCCTTGTCCCTGGTCGGCAGGTAGATCAAATTAGAGCCGCCATTGGTGGCGACGATCAGTTCCGGCTTGGTCGAGTCCTGGCCAAGGAAGGCATTGCCGGCCTTCGGATAATCATTGTCGGCGACAGCCGCGAATTTGTTGTTGGGATCGAACAGCGGCAGTTCCAGCGCCTTCGCCAGATCGATGGCAAAGAAGCCGAGCGGCAGGAAGCCGGCCGGCGTGTCGGGGTAGGTGCCCTTGATGGTGCTCGAGGTCTTGCTCTCCTTGGAGATCGTCGAGAAGCCGTGGTCGGCGGAGACGATGATGTTGGTGGAGGCGCTGAGACCGAGCTCGTCGAGCGCCTGGCGCAATTGCGCAAGGTTGTTGTCGGCGTTCTTGATGGCGGCCATAGAGGCTGGACCGTTGATACCCGGGGTCACGGTGTTGAGGCTGTCGCCCTGATTATGCTGGGTGCCGTCGGGATCGCGCGACCACAGCACCAGCACGAACGGCTTGTTGCGGGCCTTGAACATCGGCAGCACCACTCGGGTGGCGACGTCGGTGATGTAGCCCTGCTGCGCGATGTTGGCGATCACGGTGCCGGCGGTCCGGGCGTCGCCGGACTTGCCATTGTCGCCGCGGCCGGGCGTCGCCAGCGGCATGCCCGCGGCGGTCAGGGCGCTCTTGATTTCGTCGGACAGCGGGATGCCGATCAGTTTGCCGTCCTTGTCGACGGCGCCGGTCTGGTCATCGAGGATGATGCTCTTGGTGCCGCTGCGCTCGGTATGGTCGAACATCAGGGTGGGGCCTACTTTGCCCAGTGCCGCCGTGCTGAAGCCGGCATTTCGCGCGGCCTTGAGCAGGGTCTCCTCGTTGAGGTAGTCGCCATTGAACTGCTCGTTCAGTTCGCCCAGCACGAGGTCATGCTCGATGAACGGGACCGGGCTGCCATTCTGCACCGCGGTGGGGTGGCCGGTATAGATCGAGTTGCTGAACGTGCCGGTGTCGCCGAGATAGTGCCCGGTCGACATGCCCGAGGCATTGGCCATGGTGAAAGTCGGGAATAGCGAATGCGAATTGCGGAAATTGACGCCCTGGTCGCGCAGCGCGGCCATCGCCGGCGCGGTTTCCGGGGTGACTTTCAGCGCCCGCAGCCCGTCCGGCACGAACAAAATCAGGTTGCGGGCAGGGCTGTTTTGGGCGAAAGCCGTGGCGGCTGACAGGAAGCTCAGCCCAACAGTCAAGATTGCGGTGGCGCAGCGCATGGAAAACCTCATTTCGTGTCAATTCGGGCGGCTCTGCCGCGCTTTCCTCTGTAGTTTTTGTTGGCGACAGAATTGTTACAGCCGCGTCCACATGCCACATTGCGCCGTTGGCCCGCTAGGCCACTTCCCGCCTCAAGGTTGCAAGTAAACAGCTCATGTTCAAACGTATCCTGATCGCCAATCGCGGCGAGATCGCCTGTCGCATCATCAAGTCCGCTCGCCGCATGGGGATCCAGACGGTCGCCGTGTACTCCGAAGCCGACCGCGATGCGCTGCATGTCGAGATGGCGGATGATGCCGTCCTGATCGGGCCGCCGGCGGCGAGCGAGAGCTACCTGCTGATCGAGAAGATCATCGAGGCCTGCAAGAAGTCCGGCGCCGAGGCGGTGCATCCAGGTTACGGCTTTCTGTCGGAGCGCGAATCCTTCCCGCGCGCCCTCGAAGCCGCCGGCATCGTCTTCATCGGCCCCAATCCAGGCGCCATCGCCGCGATGGGCGACAAGATCGAATCCAAGAAGGCGGCGGCCAAGGCCAAAGTCTCCACCGTGCCGGGCCATCTCGCTGTCATTACCGATGGCAAGCACGCCATCAAGATCGCCGACGAGATCGGCTATCCGGTGATGATCAAGGCCTCCGCCGGAGGCGGCGGCAAGGGCATGCGGATCGCCTATTCGACCTCGGATGTCGAGGATGTCTTTTGCCTGGCAACCGCCGAGGCAAAGTCCTCGTTCGGCGACGATCGCGTCTTCATCGAGAAATTCATCGTCGATCCCCGCCACATCGAGATCCAGATCCTCGGCGACAAGCACGGCAACGTCATCTATCTCGGCGAGCGCGAATGCTCGATCCAGCGCCGTAACCAGAAGGTCATCGAGGAGGCGCCATCGCCGTTGCTCGACGAGACCACGCGGCGAAAGATGGGCGAGCAGGCGGTCGCGCTGGCCAAGGCGGTGAATTACGACTCCGCCGGCACGGTCGAATTTGTCGCCGCGCAGGACAAGAGCTTCTTCTTTCTCGAGATGAACACCCGGCTGCAGGTCGAGCATCCGGTCACCGAGCTGGTCACCGGCGTCGACCTGGTCGAGCAGATGATCCGCGTCGCCGCTGGCGAAAAACTACAGATGGCGCAGAAGGATGTCACGCTGACCGGGTGGGCGGTGGAATCCCGCGTCTATGCCGAGGATCCGTTTCGAAATTTCCTGCCCTCGATCGGCCGTCTGGTCAAATACCGGCCGCCGGCCGAGAGCAGTGTCGGCGGCATCACCGTGCGCAACGACACCGGCGTGCAGGAAGGCGGCGAGATCTCGATCTATTATGATCCGATGATCGCCAAGCTGGTGACGCATGCGCCATCGCGCGCCGCCGCCATCGAGGCGCAGTCACACGCGCTCGACGCGTTCTATATCGACGGCATCCGCCACAATATTCCGTTCCTGTCGGCCCTGATGAGCCATCCGCGCTGGCGCGAGGGCAATCTGTCGACCGGCTTCATCGCCGAGGAATTTCCGAAGGGCTTTGCCGCCCGACCGCCGGAAGGCGAGATCGCGCGGCGCATGGCCGCGGTGGCCGCCGCCATCGACATGGTGATCGGCGAGCGCAAGCGGCGGATTTCCGGCCAGCTGATCGGCCGCCCGGTCAACCGCGCCGGCCGCCGGGCGGTATGGCTGGAGCGCGAGGAGATCACGCTCGAAGTGGCGCGCGAAGCCGATGGCGTCGCGGTGCGATTCATGGCTGCCGATGGCAGCGTCGGCGCGGCGCACACGCTGGTGTCGCCGTGGACGCCGGGCAATCCGGTCTGGGAGGGCACTATCGATGGTCATCTGACCGCGATGCAGGTGCGCCCGATCGCGAATGGCATCCGGCTCGCGCATCAGGGCTATGAGGTGGCAGTCAACGTGTTCACCGAGACCGAGGCCGCGGCGGCGCGGCTGATGCCGGTCGGCGTCAAGGCCGATACCGGCAAGAAGCTGCTGTGCCCGATGCCCGGCCTCGTGGTGTCGATCGCCGTGACCGAGGGTCAGGACGTCAAGGTGGGCGAGACGCTGGCGGTGGTCGAAGCCATGAAGATGCAGAACGTGCTGCGCGCCGAGCGTGACGGCATCGTCAAGAAGATCCACGCGGTGGCCGGCGCGACGCTGGCGGTGGATGCGCTGATCCTGGAATTCGCATGACCTTTCGCACCCGTCGCGAGGCGCTACGCGCCATCCTGTCCGGCTCGCAATGCCTGCGGCCGGGCTCGGTCTATGACGCGATGTCGGTGCGGATTGCCGAGGATCTCGGCTTCGAAGTCGGCATGTTCGGCGGTTCGGCTGCCTCGCTCGCAGTGTTAGGCGATCCTGACATCGCGCTGATTACGCTCAGTGAACTCGCCGAGCAGATGCGGCGGATGTCGCGCGCTGCGGCGCTTCCGGTGCTGGTCGATGCTGACCACGGCTATGGCAATGCGCTGAACGTGCGCCGCACCGTGCAGGAACTGGAAATGGCCGGTGCCGCCGGTCTGACCATCGAGGACACGCTGTTGCCGGCCGCCTTCGGCGAGGCCAGGCCGCAATTGATTTCGCTGGAGGAGGGCCTCGGCAAAATCAGGGCGGCGCTGGAGGCGCGGCGGGATTCGGCGTTGGTGATTGTCGGTCGCACCGCCGCGGCCGCGGTCACGTCGGTCGACGACGCGGTTGCGCGGGCGACCGGCTTTGAGGCCGCCGGCGTCGATGCCTTGATGTTCACGGGGGTGAAGTCGCGCGCCGATCTGGAGCGGATCGCGGCCGCCACCACGCTGCCGATCGTGCTCGGTGGACCGACCGAGGCGATGACCGACTGGGATTTTCTCGGGCTGCAGCGCGTCCGGATTGCCGTGCAGGGCCACGCGCCGATCGCCGCTGCGACACAGGCGGTGTTCGCGACGCTGAAGGCGATCCGCGAGGGCGTGGCGCCGAAGGATTTGCCGAACCTTGCCTCGGCCGACCTGATGGACGGGGTCAGCCACTCCGCGCTGGTGAAGCAGCGTGGCGCGGATTTTCTCGGGCTGAAGAAATAATGGGCGGGGCGATCCGCCAGGTCATGATCCGCGGCCGGGTGCAGGGCGTCGGCTATCGCGCCTGGGCCGAAGCCGCGGCGCGGACGCGCGGGCTTTCGGGCTGGGTGCGCAATCGCCGCGACGGCTCGGTCGAGGTGCTGATTCCGGGGCCGGCGGAAAAGGTCGACGAAATGGTCGCCTATTTCTGGCAGGGACCGGCGGCGAGCCGGGTGGAGCGG
>JACMOT010000299.1 GCA_014377915.1 Tardiphaga sp. | reverse complement strand
GGCCATCGTCGCCGAGCCGATCCGAGCTTTCGACCTGATCCAAGGCGAGCGCGAGATCCGCAGCCGGGTCGGCGAATTGCTGGCCTTGGTCGGGCTGCATCCCGACGCCGGCCAGAAATACCCGCACCAGTTCTCCGGCGGCCAGCGCCAGCGCGTCGCCATCGCCCGCGCGCTGGCTTCCGAAGCCGACTTCATCGTCTGCGACGAACCGACCTCCGCGCTCGACGTCTCGGTGCAGGCGCAGATTCTCAATCTGATGCGCGAGCTGCAGGACAAGTTCGGCCTGACCTATCTGTTCATCAGCCACAACCTCGCGGTGGTCCGGCACATGGCCAGCCGGATTGGCGTGATGTATCTCGGACGCATCGTCGAGATCGCCGAAGGCCGTGAATTGTTCAGCCATCCGCGGATGCCCTATACGCGCATGCTGCTCGGCGCGGTGCCGGATCTGGCGATGTCCGGCCGCGCGCGGATCGCGGTGACCGGCGAGATTCCCAATCCGATCAATCCACCCAGCGGTTGCACCTTCCATCCGCGCTGCCCGGAAGTGTTCGACCTGTGCCGCAAGGTGTCGCCGGACCTGATCGACGGCGTCGCATGTCACGCGGTGAATGGCACCTCGGCGCCGCTGTAGAACGGTCAAGCCACACCGTATCGGTCGTCATTGCGAGGTCAGGAAAAGCCAATTGGGTTTCCCTGACCTCGCAATGACGGCTGAGGGAGCGACCCTAAATCACGAATTCGCGCATCACCCTTCGGCAGTCCATCTCGAATTCGAGATCGAGCACCGGCGGCCGTGCGAAATGCCAGGTCATGCCGCCGCGCGCGGCGCCATGGCGCACCAGTTCATCGGCGACCACCGGGTGAAAATCCCGCACCGTGTAGATCTGCGTCGCCGTCACGTCCTGCCAGCCATGGCCGAAGGCGGCGAGGCGCTCCTGCATCGTATTCACGGTCATCTTCACCTTGTCGCGAAAGGCGTCGGGTCCGGTCTCGCGATAGCGCACGATGCGCTCGGGATAGCTGCCCGGTCCGCCGCGCGCCTCGGCGCCGCCGGCGATCACGAAGCTCGGCGAAGCGCCGAGCCGCGGCCGCGTGAACGAGAAGGCGTAGAATGACGGCGCCGCCGGCGGATCGATCTCAAGGCAGACATTGCTGCGCGCGACCGGATTGTCGGTGCCGTTAAAAATGCCCCATTCGGCGAGCGTCTTGACGTAATGCTCGTTGAAGGTTCGAAAGCCGGCCTCGTCGACCACCGCGGGCGAGCGCAGCTCGCAGGCGCAGAACGACGTCAGCGGACGGCCGGCGGCGAGGATGTAATCGGCGATCAGCGCGAAGCCGTCGGCGAGCGGCATCGGCGTGTCGAAGCGAACGCGCTCGATCTCGAAATCCGGGTCCGCCGCCGCGCCGCTGGAATACTGGAATACGGCGGGAATATAGCGATAATTGCCGGCCACGAAGTCACGCGTCATGGAATGTCCTATCGTTTCCCGCACGCGGTGCGGCATTCTTATGCCGCTCCGCGGATGCGGGATCCAGGTTTCATCAAAGCAGCAACCGGGACCCCGGATCTGCGAAGCAACACTACGTGTTGCATCGCGTCCGGGGAACGGGCTTTTCAGCCCGGTCGCAGTGCCGGCGAGGCGTGGTCCTGCAGGTCGAATTCCGCGATCTGCCGGGCGCGCTTGGTATCGCGGCTGGCACGGTGATCGGTGGCGATCGCCACATAGACCGCCGGCAGCACGAACAGCGTGAACAGCGTACCGATCATCATGCCGGACACCACCACCAGACCGATCGAGAAGCGGCTCGCCGCGCCGGCGCCCGCCGCGGTAAGCAGCGGCAGCAGGCCGGTGACCATCGCCGCGGTGGTCATCAGGATCGGCCGCAGCCGGACGCGCGCCGCCATCTCGATCGCCGAGCGTTTGTCGAGGCCTTCCTTGAGCTGCAGCTCGTTGGCGAACTCCACCATCAGAATGCCGTGCTTGGAAATCAGCCCGACCAGCGTCAACAACCCGACCTGGGTGTAGATGTTGATCGTCGCCACGCCGAAGAACAGCGGGATCAGCGCGCCCGAGATCGCCATCGGCACCGAGATCATGATGACAAGGGGATCGCGCATCGACTCGAACTGCGCCGCCAGCACCAGGAAGATGATGATGAGCGCGAAGCCGAACGCCACCGCGAGCTGGTTGCCTTCCTGCACATATTGCCGGGAGTCGGCGAGGTAGTCGTGGTTAAAGCCGGACGGCAGCTTTTTGGCCTCGCCCTCCAGGAAGTCGACCGCCTGCCCCACCGTGACACCCGGCATCGCCACCGCCTGGAAAGTGGCGGAGTTCAGCTGGTTGTAATGCGACAGCGCATTCGGGTTGGTGGCGGTTTCCACCGTCACCAGCGTCGACAGCGGCACCTGCTGTCCGGACGCCGTCGGCACGTAATAGTTCGCCAGCGAATCCTGCGAGATCCGCATCGCGCGCGGCACCTGCGGGATCACCTGATAGGAGCGCCCCTCCAGGTTGAAGCGGTTGGTATAATTGCCGCCAAGCAGCGTCGACAGCGTGCCGCCGATGCTGGCCATGGTGATGCCGAGATCATTGGCCTTGTTGCGGTTGATCTTCACCTTCACGACCGGCTGATTGTAGTCGAGATCGCTGTCGGCGACGATGAACAGCCCGCTCTTGCGCGCGGAGTCCTTCAGCTTGTTCATCTCTTCATAAACCGACTGGAAACCATTGGTCGAATTGATCACCATCTGAATTGGCAGGCCGCCCGGACCGCCCGGCAACGCCGGCAGGTTGAAGGCGAAGGCGTTGACGCCCTCGATCTTGCTGAGCTCCGCCTGCACCAGCGGCTTCAGCTTGGTGGTCGAGCGGGTACGCTCGTCCCACGGCTTCAGCGCCATGCCGGCGATGCCGTTGGACGGACCGTTGGTGCCGTTGATAATGAAGCGCAGATCGGTTTCCGCGAACTTCTGGAATACCTTGTCCATCTTGTCGCTGTAGAAATTGGCGTAGTCGATGTTGGCGTATTTCGGCCCCTTGGTGACGGCGAACAGGATGCCCTGATCCTCCTCGGGCGCCAGCTCCTTCGAGGTGTGCTGATACATGAAGACGACGAGGCCGAGGATCACCACGGCGAACAAAGCGGTGATCGGGCGATAGTCGAGCGAACGATCGAGCTGGCGGCCGTACCAGCGTGTCGTCGCGCCGAAAATCCGGTCGACCTTCTTGCCGCACCAGCTCGGCTCTTCCTGCTTCAGCAGCACCGAGCACATCATCGGCGACAGCGTCAGCGCCACCACGCCGGAGACGATCACCGAGCCGGCGAGCGTGAAGGCGAATTCGCGGAACAGCGCGCCGGTGAGACCGCTGAGAAAACCGATCGGCGCGTAAACCGCCGCCAGCGTGATGGTCATGGAAATCACCGGCCCGACGATTTCACGCGCACCTTCCAGCGACGCCTGCACCGGGGACTTGCCCTCCTCGAGATGCCGGTGAATGTTCTCCACCACCACGATGGCGTCGTCGACCACGAGTCCGATCGCCAGCACCATCGCCAGCAGGGTCAGCATGTTGATGGAGAAGCCCATCACCAGCATCAGGCTGCAGACGCCGACCAGCGACAGCGGGATGGTGACCACCGGGATGATGACCGAGCGGAACGAGGCCAGGAACAGGAAAATCACGACGATGACGATGCCGACGGCCTCGATCAGCGTGTTCTGGACCTCGTTGATCGAGGAGGTGATGAACTTGGTGGAATCATAGGCGACCTTCATTTTCAACGACGGCGGCAAATTGCGTTCCAACTCCGGGAACAGCTTGCGTACGCCGGCGACGATGTTGAGCGGATTGCCCTGCGGGGTCGACTGCACGCCGATGAAGATCGCACGTTCGCCGTTAAAGGCAACGCTGGCATCGGCGGTCTGCGCCGCCAGTTCGACGGTGGCGATGTCCTCCATCCGCACAAAGCCGCCATCCTTGGCCTTGATAATCATCCGCTTGAACTGATCGACGTTCTGCAGGTCGGTATTGGCCGTGACGTTGGAGATGATGTAGTAGCCCTTGGTCTGGCCGGCCGCCGACTGGAAGTTATTGGCGCGGATCGACGCGGCCACGTCATCCGGCGAAATGCCGCGCCCCTGCATTCGCACCGGATCCAGCCACAGCCGCATCGCAAAGGTCTGGCCGCCGAGAATATCCGCCGAGGCCACGCCGTCGACGGTGGACAGCACCGGCTGCACCGCGCGCGTCAGATAATCCGAGATCGCCGAGCCCGACAGCTCGTCGCTGGAGAAGCCAAGATACATCACGGCGGTGGTCGAGCCGGTCGATTTCACGATCACCGGATCGTTGGCTTCCTTCGGGATCAGATATTTGACCGAATTGACCTTCGACAGCACTTCGGTGAGCGCGGCGTTGGGATCATTGTTGAGCTTGATGTAGACCGAGATCAGGCTCTGGCCCTGGGTCGACGCCGAGGTCATGTAGTCGAGGCCTTCGGCGGCGGCGACGGCTTGCTCGATCGGCGTGGTGATGAAACCCTGCATCAGGTCCGGCGACGCGCCGGGATAGACCGTGGTGATGGTGATCACGGTGTTCGACAGCTTCGGATATTGCCGGATCGGCAACGAGGTCGCAGCCTTGAAACCGATCAGAAGGATCAGCAGGCTGACGACCAGCGCCAGCACGGGGCGCTTGATGAAAATATCAGTAAAGACCATGGCGGACGCTCCGTCACCGGCATCGCGCGCTGGCCCGATCGGCCGCGCATCAATGCGAAATTACAATTGAGGCGGGCTGCGATCGCTCGCAGCCCGCAATCTCGTTTAGTTCAGCGGCGCCTTGGCCGGAATCTGCGGCGCCGGATCGCTCGAGATCGCCACCGCGACGCCCGATTGCAGCTTGAGCTGGCCGACCTGCACCACCTTGTCGCCAGCCTTGAGGCCGCGAACGATGACGGCGCGGCCGTCAAGCCGGTCGCCGGTCTGCACAAAGGTCCGGATGGCATTCAGGCTGGTCTTGCCGTCGTCGGCCTTCTTCTCGGCGATCAAATAAACCGAGTCACCATACAGGGTGTAATCGACGGCGGTCTCCGGCACCGTGACCACGGCGGGCTTGTCCGGCAGTACCACGGTGGTGGTCGCGAACATGCCGGGCTTCAGAATGCCCTCGGGATTCTCGATCGTCGCCTGGACGCGGATGTTACGCGTATCGGCGGATATCTGCGGCTCGATGGTGGTGAGCCTGCCCTCGAACTTACGGCCCGGATAGGCGTCCACCATGATGCGAACGGTCTGGCCGACCTTCAGCGTCCCAGAATCTTTTTCGGTCACGGTGAAGTTGGCATAGACCGCCGACAGGTCCGTCAGCGTCACGATCTGGGTGCCGGCGGTAAGGTACTGGCCGACTTCGACGCGACGCACGCCCAGCACGCCGTCGAACGCGGCACGCACCAGCTTCTGCGAGATCACCGCTTCGGTACGGGAAATACCGGCCTGGGCCTGGTCGTAGGCCGCCTGCGCGGTGTCCACCGTCGCCTGCGGACCGAACTGGCGCGACGCCAGTTGCTTGGCGCGGTCGAGATTGAGATTGGCGACGGTCGCCTGCGCCTTGAAGCTGGCGAGGTCGCCCTGCTCCGGGCCGTCGAACAATTGCACCAAGGGCGTGCCGGCCTTCACCGTGGAGCCCGCCTCGAACATGATCTTGGTGATGCGGCCCGACACGTCCGAGGTGACGTCCACCTGGTGCACGGCGGCCAGACTGCCGACGGCATTCAGCAGGTTCGGGATCACTTCGGATTTCGCCTCGGCCGCGGTGACCAGTGTCGGCGGCGGCCGATTGTTGGCAAAGAACTCCGCGATCTTCATGGCGCGGAACGAATTGAAGCCGACCAGCAAGCCGACCATCAGCGTCAGCAGCAGGCCGACGATGATGAACCATTTCAGCATGCGCGGGCGCGGGCGCGGCTTTTCAACGGTCGCGCGCGGTGTCGTGGGAGCGTCGGTAGCGAGGGTCATATCATGCGCTTTCTGTCGTGACCGCAGGCATCAGGTCCGGCGAAATCTCGCTGTCGAGATGCGAGGCGATGGCGGTTTCGTTCAGTCCAATTCCGCGGAGAATAAATTGGCAAAGCTGCCGATCCAGATCGGGAGCGTTGCCATAGGGCAAAGTGGGAACCTTGGGAAGCCGTGATAGCGCCGCCATCATGGCGGTGTGATGGGCAAACCAGAACAGATGCAGCGGTGCCTCGCCGACACGGCGGGCGTCACCCGCCCTGACCGCCTGCTCCAGCGACGCCGCGAAGGCCGGGCCGATCAGCGCGCCGACTTTCTCGAACAACAGCCGGGCGAATTCGCCGTCATCCAGATGACTGATGATCATCAGCCGCATCCGCTGCGCCTCCTCCTGGTCGGCGGCGCCCGGCATGTCGAGAAAGTGACCGACCATGCCGCGAATCAAGATGATCAGTGTTTTCGTCGAGGGCGGCAGGCCGAGCAGCTTGTGCAGACCAGGATCTGCCTCGCACTGCTCCGCCAGAATTTCGGCATAGAGCGCCGACTTGGTCGGGAAATGCTTGAACAGGAGGCCTTCCGAGATCGACGCCGCTGCGGCAACGCTCTTGGTGGTCGTGCCGGCGAAGCCATTGCGCGCGAAGCAACGCTTCGCCGCGCTCAGGATCAATTCCCGCCGCAGATCATGGGTCATGCGCAGAGTACTCATGGATCGTGAGTAAACGCTCACTGACTGGCCTGTCAAGAAAATGCTGCGCTGCACCTGATCGATTTGCACGCGAGAGTGGCATTCTTGCACATTTTAATAGGCGAGCCAGCCGGCCCATCGATGGCAGCGAAGATTCACCCGAACGAGAACAACCAATGCTATGTGCCCATGCACAAACGGCCGTCGCCTTTGTCCGAATGCCTCGCTATCACTGCCGCCCCAACCGGACTCGCATGTGCCCCCGATCATCACAGACCCGTTCTTCTATGTCGTCGCCATTCCCGCGGTGATCTTTCTCGGCCTCTCGAAGGGCGGCTTTGCCGGCGTCGGGATCGCCGCGACGCCGCTACTGGCGCTGTATCTGCCGCCGCTGGAAGCGGCCGCCCTGCTGCTGCCGGTGCTGATTACCCAGGATCTGATCTCGATCTATGTCTACCGGCGCCAATGGGACGCCACCAACCTCAAAATCATGCTGCCCGGCGCCGTGATCGGCATGGCGCTGGCGTGGCTGCTGGCGTCGTATATTTCCGATAATGCCGTGCGTCTCACCATCGGCCTGATAGGCGTCGGCTTCGTCTTCAACCTCTGGCTGAAACGAGCCGTCATCGCGCCGCGCCGGATGCGGCCCGCCGCTGGCGTGTTTTGGGGCGGCCTCGCCGGCTTCACCTCGTTCATGACCCAGGCCGGCGGTCCGCCCTACCAGGTCTATGTGCTGCCGCAGCGGCTGCCCAAGCTGGTGCTGGTGGGCACCACCACGATCTTCTTCGCCGTCGTCAATTCTCTGAAGATCGTCCCCTATTTCGTGCTCGGACAGTTCAACGCGCCGAATCTCGCCACCTCCGTCGCACTGCTTCCGATCGCGATCGTCGCCAATTTCGGCGGCATCTGGCTGGTCAAGCACACCCCGACCGGGCTGTTCTATCGCATCGCCTATGTGCTGCTGCTGATCGTCTCGCTGGTACTGCTGTGGCAGGGCGTGTCGGAATTGATCCGGAAGTAGGCTGCGAGCGCGAGACGTCACGCTTTCGCCGTCCGTTCCACCAGCAGGGTCGGTACTCCGCAACTGCCGCCGCGCAAGCTCATCACGCGGGTGCCGGGTTTGCGCCCATTTCTGATCTCTGACACATCCACGCCGGCAGCGACCAGCCGCGCGCGGGTCGCCTCGGCATCGGCGACACGCCAGCTCAGCCCCCATAATTTGTCACGAGTCGGCTCGGCGGTGGCGTCAGGACGATGCATGATCTCGACGATCAGGTCGCCGCAACGGAAGAACATCAGCTGGCCCCAATCCGGATGCGAACGGTCCAGCGCCATGTCCAGCCCCAGTCGCGCGCCATACAACGCGGCCGCGCGCTCCGGATCCTGCGTCGCCACCACGATGTGATCGAGGCCGATGACCGGAGCCGTGCGGCTGACGGTCGACCATGGTCTGGGCCGCGTCAGTTCGAGGAAGAATTGCCGGACACCGCGCGTGGCGTCGGTCGCTGCCCGGGTCCGCTTCCACGACAGTACCCCGCGACCATCGAGATCATGACTTTCGATCACCGCAATGGCGTCCGGCTTCAGCGCCACACGATCGAGCCGACGGTGCATCTTGGTGATATCATCGGTGCGGAAGCAGAGGCTGGCGAGCCCCTCGCCCTGCGCCACCAATACGGCGCGGATGCGCGCGGCGGTCTCGCCATCGCCTGCCGGCGCCATCAGTTCCAGCGTCGTGTTGGGCAGCGTGAACAATACGGTGGCGGCACCCTCGCCGCGGCTGCGCCACGACGGCTCGCAGCCGAACAGCGTCTGATAGCTCGCGACCGCCGCGTCGAGATCAGCGACCAGAACGACGACATGGTCGAGCCCGGTGATCATGGAAACAGCCCGCGCGTGTTCTTGGCGGCGCGCACCTTCTCGACCCCGATCGCCATCGCCGCGGTCCGGTGTGGAATACGATCGATCTTGGCGCGCATCACCATCTGATCGAACGCGCGATCAAGGATCTGATACTCCCGTCGCGTCACCTCCTCCTCTTCCCAGAACAGTTGCTGCAGATCCTGCACCCATTCGAAATAGCTGACCACCACGCCGCCCGAATTGCACAGGATGTCGGGGATCAGGAAGATATCATCCTGTCGCTTTTCCAGTACCAGGTCGGCCTCCGGCGTGGTCGGGCCGTTGGCGCCTTCGGCCAGTACCCGGCATCGCAGCTTCGCCGCCATCGCTCCGTCGATCGCGCGCTCCATCGCCGCCGGCACCAGCACGTCGCAAGGCAGCGTGAATATCTCGGCGGGATCGTGTTGCAGCTCGCTGGAGAAACCCTTGATGCTGCCGTGCTCCACGCTGTGGCGCATCAGCGCGGGAATATCGAGCCCGGCCTTGCTGTAGAGCGCGCCGGTATGGTCGCTGACGGCGATCACCTTCAGGCCAAAGCGGTGCAGCTCCAGCGCCGCATAGGAGCCGACATTGCCGAACCCCTGGATCACGGCGGTGGCGCCATTGAGATCAATCGCCAGTTCCTTCAACACGCGCCTGGCGAGATGCGCGACCCCGCGCCCGGTGGCCTCGCGTCGTCCCAGTGTGCCGCCGGATGCGACCGGCTTGCCGGTCACGATCTCGGTGACCGTACGGCCCTGATACATGGAATAGGTGTCCATGAACCACGCCATCACCTGCTCGTTGGTTCCCATGTCCGGCGCCATCACATCGGTATGCGGACCGACAAACGGGATCATCTCCTGCATGTAGCGGCGCGACAGCGCCTCCAGCTCGCGCTTGGAAATGGCGGACGGATCGACCGCGATGCCGCCCTTGGCGCCGCCATAGGGCAACCCGACCAGCGCGCATTTCCAGCTCATCCAGATCGCAAGAGCTGCGACCTCGCCGAGATCAACGCTCCTGGCGAAGCGCGTGCCGCCCTTGGTGGGGCCGAGGGTGAGGTGGTGCTGGACCCGGTAGCCCTCATAGACCGCGATGGTGCCATCATCGCGATGGATCGGGCACGACACCACAATGGCGCGCTTCGGCATCAGCAAGCGGTCGCGTTCATCGGCGGGAATCGCCAGATGATCGGCGATCACGCCGAACTGGTTGACCGCCATCTCGAACACCGGACCGGAATAAACCGTCATCGCCGCGTCTCCACCGCTGCCGGCCAACGCATCCCGATGGCGCGCTGACAATGGCAATGGATTACGGTGGTAGTCCCGCGCTGCCCGTATCTCAAGCAAATCCGGGCCAGAGCCTGCGAATAATTTTAGCCGATCATTGCTGATAAGCGGTGCTAATGTAGGGCGACGCGCGACGCCGAGTTCCGGATGATCAGGACTGTTCCGGACATCCTATCAGCACACGACGGACAAATTCATGCAGGCTCTCTTTATCGGACAGACCTATATCGACGTCACCTTCATCACCGACCACATGCCGACCGGTGACGAGAAGCATGTGGCGTCGGATTACGCGGTGTCGTTCGGCGGCAACGCCGTCACCGCCGCGTTCTGCTGTGCCAAGCTCGGCGTCGTGCCCGACCTGATCGCCACCGTGGCCAATGACTGGCTCGGCCGCATGTTCATGGACATGTCGGCGAAATACGCCATCGAGATTCATCCGCGCAAGGTGGCGAGCTCATCGCTGTCCTTCATCATGCCGAAGGACGGCAAGCGCGCCATCGTGCGCTGCCGCGACGACGAGCACATTCATCCATTTCCGCTCCTCAACCTCGGCAAGTGTCGCGCGCTGCATGTCGACGGCCATCAGCCGGATGCCGCGATCCATTACGCCAAACTGTGCCGCGAGGCCGGCATCCTGACCTCGCTCGACGGTGGTGGTCTGCGCACCAATACCCATGAGCTGTTGGAATTCATCGACGTCGCCATCGTCGCCGAGCGGTTGTGCGAGCAGATGGACCTGACGCCGGAAAAGATGCTGGACTATCTGAAGCACCGCGGCTGCCGGGTCGGCGGCGTGACGCAAGGCGAGCGCGGGCTGTTATGGTATGACGAGACCGGAGCGGTGCATACGCTGCCGGCGCTGTCGATCCCGCCGGCGCGGGTGCTCGATACCAACGGCGCCGGAGACGTGTTTCACGGCGCCTATATGTATTCCTATCTGGCCAATCCCGCCAAAAGCTGGCTCGAACATTTCACCTTCGCCCGCGCCGCCTCGACCTTCAAGATCCAGAGACTGGGTAACGAGGCCGGCCTGCCGACGCTGTCCGATATCGCGGCGGTGAAGCAGGAGTTCGAGGCGGTGTGAAGTTCGTCACTGCGAGGAGCCAACGGATCCGGCTTCGCCGGCCCGATGATAAAATCCGCCACGCGGGAAACCAGAACCGCGCACTCCGTAAAGACTGGATTGCTTCGTCGCATGGGCTCCTCGCAAGGACGGTCGAGAGGCCTCAGCCCTTGCCTTCCCGGGTCATGAAATCGAAATCGCAGCCGTCATCGGCCTGCAGGATGGTGCTATGGAATAAGTGCGCGTAGCCGCGTTTCGCCCAGTCCGGCGTCACCGCCGGCGGCAACGCGGCCTGGCGCTTCGCCATTTCGGCCTCGTCGATCAGCAGGTCGATGCTGCGCGCGGCGACGTCGAGCCGGATCATGTCGCCGTTCCAAACCAGGGCCAGCGGGCCGCCCACGGCGCTTTCCGGCGTGATGTGCAGCACGATGGTGCCGAACGCGGTGCCGCTCATGCGGGCGTCGGAAATCCGCACCATGTCCTTGACCCCTGCCCGCGCCAGCTTCATCGGGATCGGCAGATAGCCGGCCTCCGGCATGCCCGGCGCGCCCTTCGGGCCGGCATTGCGCAGCACCAGCACGTCGTCGGCGTTCACATCGAGATCGGGGCTGTCACAACGCAGCGTCATGTCCTCGACGGATTCAAACACCACGGCACGGCCGGTGTGCTGGAGCAGTTTTGGCGACGCCGCCGAATGCTTGATCACCGCGCCGCGCGGCGCCAGGTTGCCATGCAGCACCGCCATCGCGCCTTCCGGCTTGATCGGGCTGCCGCGCGTGCGGATCACGTCCTGGCCCGGTACGTCCTCGGCCAGGGCCACGCTCTCGCGCAAGGTGGCGCCCGACACCGTCTTGGCATCAAGGTCGATCAGGTCGCCGAGCTGCGCCATCAATTTCGGCACGCCACCGGCATGATGAAAATGCTCCATGTAATGATCGCCGGACGGCTTCAGGTCGATCAGCACCGGCACCGCGCGGCTCAGCTCATCGAACGCCGCCAGATCGATGCGGTGCACCGAACGATTGGCCATCGCGGTAAGATGGATCAAGCCATTGGTGGAGCCACCAATCGCCTGCAGTACCACTTGCGCATTGCGGAACGAAGCTGGCGTCAGCACCTCGCTCGGCTTCGGGCCCTTGTTCCTGGCCATTTCGGCGGCGACCTTGCCGCTGGCCTCGGCGGAGCGAAACCGCTCGGCATGCGGCGCGGGGATCGTCGCGCTCATCGGCAGCGACAGGCCCATCGCCTCGGTGATGCAGGCCATGGTGCTCGCGGTGCCCATCACCATGCAGGTGCCGACCGACGGCGCCAGCCGCGCGTTGACGGCGTCGATCTCCTGCTGGTCGATTTCCCCGGCGCGAAATTTTCCCCACATCCGCCGGCAGTCGGTACAGGCGCCGAGTACCTCGCCCTTGTGATGACCGACGACCATCGGGCCGACCGGAATCACCACCGTCGGCAGATCGGCGGAGATCGCCGCCATGATCTGCGCCGGCAGGGTCTTGTCGCAGCCGCCGACCACGATCACCGCGTCCATCGGCTGGGCGCGGATCATCTCCTCGGTATCCATCGCCATCAGATTGCGCAGATACATCGAGGTCGGATGCGCGAAGCTTTCGCCGATCGAGATGGTCGGGAACACCATCGGCAGCGCGCCAGCCAGCATCACGCCGCGCTTCGCGGCCTCGATGATCTGCGGCGCGTTGCCATGGCAGGGATTGTAGTCGCTGTGGGTATTGGTGATGCCGACGATCGGGCGGTCCAGCGCGTCGTCGGAATAGCCCATCGCCTTGATGAAGGCCTTTCGCAGAAACAGCGAGAAACCGGCATCGCCATAGCTGGTGAGCCCCTTGCGCAATCCGTCAGCCATGTCGCGTTTCCCGTTTTCAGACGTGTTCTAGCGGCCCCTTATGAGGCTGCCAGATTTCTTGTCAATCGCAGGAGATGCGGCGCTATTTCGGTTCCCAGACGCGACCCGCGTCGCCGTCAAACTCAATGCCGCAGAACGCGCCGCCCTGGTAGAAATCGCTGACCGGATCAGGCTTTAGTCTGGCCTGTTCGGCCATCGCGTGTTCGCGGTGATCTTCGGCCTTGCCGACCGGCCGGTAGCCGAGCTGATAGGCGCGGGAATTATCCCACCAGGCGCGTTGATTATAGGACGCGCCGTACAGCACCTCGAAGTGGATGTCGGGATGTTCGAGACCGATCTTGCACAATTGCACCAGATCCTCCGGCTTCAGCCAGATCGACAGCCGGCGCTGGTCCAGCGGCTCGTCGCCGAAATTGCCGATCCGCAGACAGGTCACGCCAAGCCCATGCTTATCGGCGTAGAGCGCGCCGACCGCCTCGCCGAACACCTTGCTGACGCCGTAGCGGCTGTCCGGCCGCGCGGTGACGTCGGGGCCGATTTTCGTGTGGCGCGGGTAGAAGCCGACCGCGTGGTTGGAGGATGCGAAGACGACGCGCTTGACGCCCTTTTTGCGCGCGGCCTCGAACAGATTGTAGGTGCCGATAATATTGGCCTGCAGGATGGCGTCCCACGGACCTTCCACCGAGAAGCCGCCGAAATGCAAGATGCCGTCGACGCCCTCGCAGATCGCCTCGACCGCCGCGAGGTCGGCCAGATCGGCCTGCCTGAAATTTTCCTTCGATGACAGATTGGCCGGCGGCGTGAGATCGCTAAGCAGCAGATCCGGATAGATCGGCGGCAGCAATTGCCGCAGCCGCGTGCCGATTCCGCCCGACGCCCCCGTCATCAAGATCCTTGGCATTCGTCCCTCGTTTGTTTGCAACGTTGGGTCAAGTATGACGGAGACTTGCTTGCCGCGCAAACATGCCAATGCTAGCAAAAAGCATTAGCGAGGATGCAACCAACAAGGACCAACAATGTCCGACGCAATTCCCTCTCCCGGCTGGCGGCCCGCCACCTATTATCCCGATCCCGCGATCCATGCGCTCGATCCGCGGTTCGAAAAATACTGGATCAAGCTGTCGGCCATTGAACGTATCGCCACCGGCCTGCGCTGGGCCGAGGGGCCGGTGTGGTTCGGAGATGGCCGCTATCTGTTGTGCAGCGACATTCCCAACAACCGTATCCTCAGATGGGAAGAGGAGACCGGCGCGGTGAGCGACTTTCGCAGGCCATCGAACCATGCCAATGGCCATACGCGGGATCGCCAGGGCCGGCTGATCAGCTGCGAACATGGCGGGCGTCGCGTGATCCGTACCGAGTATGACGGCAGCATTACCGTCCTGATGGATCATTTCGAGGGCAAGCGGCTGAACTCGCCGAACGATGTCGTGGTGAAATCCGACGGTTCGATCTGGTTCACCGACCCGCCATTCGGGCTGTTGAGCGACTATGAGGGCAACAAGGCGCCGTCCGAGGTTGGCCAGAACATCTATCGCATCGACGGCGACACGCTTGCCGCGACGATCGTCGCCGACGACGTGCTCGCCCCCAACGGGCTGTGCTTCTCGCCCGACGAGAAACTTCTCTATGTCGTGGAGTCGCGGGGCGTTCCGAACCGCAAGATCCTGGCGTATGACGTCGTCTCGCGCGGCCAGGCCCTGATCAACAAGCGCGTCTTCATCGATGCCGGCGCGGGCACGCCGGACGGCATGCGTTGCGACATCGACGGCAATCTGTGGTGCGGCTGGGGCATGGGGACGCCCGAACTCGACGGCGTGTTCATCTTTGCGCCCGACGGCGAACAGATCGGCCGCATCGCGCTGCCCGAACGCTGCGCCAATCTCTGCTTCGGCGGATTGAAGCGCAACCGCCTGTTCATGGCATCGAGCCAGTCGATCTACGCGCTGTATGTCAACACGCAGGGCGCGCTGGGGGGATAACGCCGACCTTTCAGCCGTCATTGCGAGGAGCCCTTGCGACGAAGCAATCCAGTTCTTTCTGTGCTTGTGGTCCTGGATTTCCGCGTCGCTTTCTTCCTCGGAAGAAAGGGCACTTGTCCCGGACGGGGCGCAATGGGCCTCCGCAGGAGGCGTCATGCGCCGTGGGGCCGGGACCGCCAAGAACGCCGGCGATTATCGAGGTCCCGGCTCCGCGGGGGGGGATGGGGGCGGTGGGAGGGCCTCGCCTGAGGAAGCCCCCCCGCGAGCGGGGCACGGGTCCG
>JACMOT010000026.1 GCA_014377915.1 Tardiphaga sp. | reverse complement strand
TGTCGGCGTCGAGACGATGGCCGCTGCATTGTCGGAACCGCGCGACGCCATCGAGGACATCATCGAGCCGTTCCTGATCCAGTGCGGCTACCTGCAGCGCACCCCGCGCGGCCGGCTGCTGACCTCGCACGCGTTCCGGCATCTCGGGCTGAATGAGCCGAGCCGCGATCCGGCACAGATCGGGTTGTTCGGCGGCGCCAACGACGAATAGCCATGGAAAGCCGCATCATATGATGCTATTTTTGGTGTCGGAGGCCGGCTATGCGAACCACCATTGCGATTGATGACGCTCTTTTCGCGAGAGCTCAGGAACTTGCCGGCGTCGATGAAAAATCGGCGGTGATCAAAAGGCCTTGCAGGCCTATGTGCAGCTCGAGGCGGGCCGAAGGTTAGCCGCGATGGGTGGGTCGATGCCTGACGCGAAGGCGCCGCCACGTCGTCGGCCGCCTACCTTTGTGAATGAATAATGCTACTGATCGATACATCCATCTGGATCGATCATTTCCGCAAGCAGAATGCACGACTAAGTGCGGCGCTCATTCGTGGCGATGCTCTGATGCATGCTTTTGTGTTGGGAGAATTGGCGTTAGGCCATGAGCAGCGCTTTACAGAAATTTCCAAAGACCTGATGGACCTGCCGAACGCAAAGATTGCCAGTTCGAACGAAGTGTTGCGTCTGATTTCGCGGCAAGCGCTTGCCGGGTCGGGGATTGGCTACGTCGATGCCCATCTTGTTGCCTCCGCTCTACTGATGCCCGATGTTCGCCTCTGGACGCGCGACAGGAGACTAAGGGCAGTGGCCGATCGACTATCAATCTCCGCCGAGATGGAGTGAGCTTTGATCAATTCTCTCGACGGCGCCATCAGCGACGGCCTGCACCGCATGCAGGTCCGCGTCTATTACGAAGACACCGATTTTTCGGGCATCGTCTATCACGCCAACTATCTGCGCTTCATGGAGCGCGGGCGGACCAATTATCTGCGGCTGCTCGGCGCCGACCAGCGCGCGCTGTTTGTGGAGGCCGAGAGCGAGGCGCCGGGCTTCGCTTTCGTGGTGCGCTCGATGACGCTGGAATATCTCAAGCCGTCGCGAATGGACGACCTGCTCGACATCGTGACGCGGCCGATTGACGTCAAGGGCGCTTCGATCCTGATGGGGCAGGAGGTTTGGCGCGGCGACGAGCTGCTGCTGGAAGCCAAGGTGAAGGTAGCGTTCGTCGCGGGCGGACGCGCCAGACCGATCCCGAAGGCGCTGCGCATCGCCATGAAGGCCGATCAGATCTAGCAATCGGTCGATCGGACAAACGCCATCGACAGGTCACGTCACGCGGCTACAATGAGGGGCATCCACTGGAGATCTACCGATGTCGCGCCCGCCGTTTCCGCCGTTCACCCAAGAGACCGCCGCCCAGAAGGCCCGCATGGCCGAGGACGGATGGAATTCGCGCGACTCCGTCAAGGTGTCGCTGGCCTATACCGAGGACAGCGTGTGGCGCAACCGCGGCGAGTTCTTCCAGGGCCGTGATGCGATCGTCGAATTCCTCACCCGCAAATGGCAGAAGGAACACGAGTATCGCCTGATAAAGGATCTGTGGGCGTTTCACGACAACCACATCGCGGTGCGCTTCCAGTATGAATGGCACGACGATGCCGGCCAGTGGTTCCGCTCCTACGGCAATGAGCAGTGGGAGTTCGACGAAGCCGGCCTGATGCGCCGCCGCGAGGCCAGCATCAACGACGTCGCCATCGCCGAAGCGGACCGCCGCTTCCACTGGCCGGCGCCCGGTCCGCGACCGGCGGATGTGCCGGGTTTGGGTGAGAGCCCGTTCTGACCCAATCGGCATTGCGACGAAGCAAAGCAGTCCGCGCCGGCCGCGTCTGGATTGCTTCGCTTCGCTCGCCATGACGGGGGCG
>JACMOT010000298.1 GCA_014377915.1 Tardiphaga sp. | reverse complement strand
GGCGGCGTCGCGCAGGTTTTGATAATGTCCGTTTACATAGGCGGTGCGCGACATGGTACTTCCCGATGATTGCTTGTCAGCTTGATTGACGACTTTGGCGAATTGCCCCGCCCCATCCCCGTAAATTCGAGGAGGGAAGCGACGAAGCATCCCAGACCGGGTGTGTTGCTCCCTGGATTGCCGCGTCGCTTAGCTCCTCGCAATTACGGTTGTGGGGTCCGGCGATCAATTTATAACACAATCTACCCGACGCCGAGCGCCTTGAGCTTGCGATGTAGCGCGGATCGCTCCATGCCGACGAATTCGGCGGTGCGCGAGATGTTGCCGGAAAAGCGGCTGATCTGGGCGATCAGATAATCGCGTTCGAACACTTCACGCGCCTCGCGCAGCGGCAGCCCCATGATGTGCTCGCCATTATTGCTGGTCGGCATCGACGGCACCATCGAACCGACATCCTGCGGCAGCATGTCGGCCGAGATGATCACCTCCGGCCCGCCGCCGGCGAGAATCATGACGCGCTCCACGTTGTTGCGGAGCTGGCGGATATTGCCGGGCCAGACATGGGACTGCAGCACCGCCATGGCGTCCTGGCCGATCTGCCGCTTCGGTAGGCCGGTGGCAACCGAGATTTGCTCCATGAAATACTCGATCAGCTCCGGGATGTCTTCGCGGTGCTCCGACAGTGGCGGCACCCGAATCGGAACAACCGAGAGCCGATGATAGAGATCTTCCCGGAAACGGCCTTCGGCGATCTCTTCCTCAAGGTTTCGCGCGGTCGAGGAAATGATGCGGACATCGACGTGAACCTTGGTGGTGCCACCTGCCCGCATGAAAGTCTGGTCGACCAGCACGCGCAGGATCTTGTTCTGGGTATCGCGCGGCAGATCGCCGATCTCGTCGATGAACAAGGTGCCGCCATGGGCTTCCTCCAGCGCACCAGCCTTGCGGGCCTGCTCGCCATTCGATGTCTCGATGCCGAACAATTCGACTTCCATCCGTTCCGGCGTGATCGCCGCGGCGTTGATGACAACGAACGGGCCTTGCGACCGCTGTGAAGCATTATGCAAGGTACGCGCGGCCAGCTCCTTGCCAGCCCCGGACGGTCCAACGATCAGGATGCGGCTGTTGGCCTTCGCGGCGCGGTCGATGGTCTGGCGCAGCTGGTTCATCGCCGCGGACCGGCCGGTCAGCGAACTGGCGACCGGCGCCATCTGCTTCAGTTCCTTGACCTCGCGCTTCAGCCGCCAGGTTTCAAGCGCACGTGTCGCCACCAGGATCAGTCGGTCAGCCTTGAACGGCTTCTCGATGAAGTCGTAGGCGCCGCGCTTGATGGCGGCGACCGCGGTTTCGATATTGCCGTGGCCGGAAATCATCACGACCGGCAGTTCGGGGTGGTCGCGCTTGACCTGCTCCAATAGCTGCAGGCCGTCGAGCTTGCTGCCCTGCAGCCAGATGTCGAGGAACACCATGTTGGGACGACGGTTCGATATCTCCTGCAAGGCGGAGTCGCTGTCCCGCGCGGTGCGGGTCGTAAAACCTTCGTCATCCAGAATACCTGCAACCAGGTCCCGGATATCGGCTTCGTCGTCAACGATCAAAATATCATTAGCCATAAATCGTGCTCTGTCTTTTCAGCTGCCGTTAACGGCGACGGCGTCGGGTATTGGTAGTATCTTCTTATCGTTGTTCTTGGCCGTTTTAGGTTCAACGTTTTCCGCGTCCGGCTTTTGTCCGGAAATCGCAAACCTCAGCCGCATCCAGGCGCCGCGGGCGCCGGGCCGGATGTTTGAAGCGTCGTTGAGTTCGATGCGACCGCCGTGATCTTCCAGAACGCGGCCGACAATCGCCAAGCCTAGCCCGGTGCCCTTCTCGCGCGTCGTGACATAGGGTTCCAGCAACCGCGAGCGGCTCACCGCCGGCAGACCGATGCCGTTATCGATCACGTCGATCACGATGTCCTCGTTTTCACGGAACGCGACCACCTCGATGTGGCCCTTGCCAAGGGTTTCGGCCGGCACCGCCTCGATGGCCTCGGTAGCGTTCTTGATAATGTTGGTGAGCGCCTGCGAGATCAGGCGGCGATCGAACCGCGCCCGCATCGGTTCATCCTTGATCGTCGCCTCGATATCGACGTCGGGATGACCCACGCGCATCAGAAACACCACCTGACGCACGGTATCGGCGACATCCTCACCCTCGATCACCGGCTTCGGCATCCGCGCAAATCGCGAAAACTCATCGACCATGCGACGGATATCATCAACCTGCCGCACGATGGTATCGGTGCATTGTTCGAAGATCGCCTTGTCCTCGATGATCACCTTGCCGAATTTGCGCTTGATTCGTTCGGCCGATAGCTGGATCGGGGTCAGAGGATTCTTGATCTCGTGAGCGATCCGGCGGGCCACGTCGGCCCAGGCCGAGGTGCGCTGCGCCGATACCAGCTCGGTGATGTCATCGAGCGTGATGATGTAGCTATCGCGGGACTGGCTGGTCTGCTCGGCACTGACGCGGACCGATAGTACGCGATCCTGGCCATCGCGGGTGATGGTGATCTGGCCCTGCACCAGCCGCTGTTTGCCGTCGCGGGCGTTCTGCATCATCTCGTCGAGTTCAGGAACAATTTCGGACAGTGAATGGCCGAGCGTCTCCGATTCGGAATGCCCGATCAGCTTTTCGGCCGAGCGGTTGAGGATGCCCACGCAGCCCGCGCCATCGACGCCGATGATGCCCGCGCTCGCTGACGACAGCACCGCCTCGATGAAGCGGCGGCGGCTGTCGATGACCTCGCTGGCGCTGACCAGCTCGTCGCGCTGGGTCCGCAATTCCTGCGTCATCTTGTTGAATGTTTCGCCGAGATGGGCGAGATCGCCCTCCGACTGGATCACCGGCACCTGAACCTGCAGATCGCCGGTGGAGACGGCATTGGCGGCGCCCATCAGGCGACGGATCGGCGTTACCAGCCAGTTGGCGAAGTTCAGTCCGATCAGCACCGAGGACATCAGGACGGTGAGCGCGATCACGGTGAACATCAGCGCGAAGGCGACCTGGATGCCGAGCCGCCGCGATTCCAGCTCGGCATATTCGGCGACGCTGGCCTGGGTCTGCCGCAATTGCGCGACGACGCGCGGATCGAGCAGACGAGCCACATAGAGAAAGGTGTCGTCGAACGCGCGCAGCCGGATCACGGCGGCCACGTAATTGGCTTCGATGAAGACCGCGATCTGCGGCTCACTGTCGTTGACGTTCTTCAGGAAGTCCGGAGCGGGCGTGGTGAAGTCCTGACGGATGCCAGTCGCAGATTCCAGCGTCTTGCTGTCCTTGTCGATGATCATCGCGCCCGGCAGGTTGCGCGAGGCGGCACTGGCCGTCAGCAGGCTGAGAAATGTGCCGCGGTCCTGGTCGAATAACGGCCGCGCATGGGAGATGTCATTGGCCATCCC
This sequence comes from Tardiphaga sp., assembly GCA_014377915.1. Next base: position 14,925 of record JACMOT010000298.1, on the reverse strand, counting down.
CAGGATGTCGCCGCGAATCAGCTGGGCATGTTCGTGCAGATAGGCGTTGGCGACGATCAGCGAATTCTGGATCACTTCGCGGGTCGGGCCGGAAAACAACCGGTCGAGGCCGCGATCGAGCGTCACATTGGCCACGATCGATACCAGCACCGCCGGCAGCACCGCGATCACCGAGAACAGGCTGACGATCTGGACGTGTAGCCGGGCCGCGGCGCGGCCGCGGCGGCGTGCCTGAACGACTTTCCAGACTTCCCGGGAGATAATCAGGACCAGAAGGAATACGGTCGCCGTGTTGATCAGCAGGAATGTCACGACCACATCATGGGTCGGCGAGATCGGCGTCAGCCCGGTCAACACGACGAAAGTCAGAAAGGCCGAGATCAGCGCCAGGCCGACGGCCAGCGGCGCAAACAGCCTGCGCAGCCGCGACTTCCGCGGTTCAGCCGACAACGGTTCGAAGGTTTGGGCCGTCATGTCTGCGCTGGTCATTCCGGAAATTTGGTAAGCGTGGACGCTCCGCCGCTGTCAGACCGATCCAACAACGTACTGATGCAGTCATACAACAATGTTGCTCAATTACGACAATTCCACGGCGTGCGAAAGCCGCGGAAAATGACCCGGAAGCGTTTCATCGTGGCTTGAGGCTGGAATTAATCGATTTGATGCGATCCGCAGATCTGTATCCCGGATAAGTTGTCCCCGCTGGCGGCGGGACGACTTATCCGGGACAACATTTATCGCGGTTGGGTCGGCCCGGATGTCGCAAGAGCTCACCCGGGCTACCAGGCGCCTAGCCGCCGGATCGATAGACCTGGATGTCGAGATCGCGAATCTTCTTCCGCAGCGTATTGCGGTTGAGGCCGAGCAGATCGGCGGCACGAATCTGGTTGCCGCGGGTCGCCGCCAGAGCCGCGGTCAGCAAGGGCACCTCGATCTCGCGAAGGATGCGGTGATACAGGCCGGGCGGCGGCACGCCGTTCGGAAAGCTGGAGAAGTGGGACGCCAGATAGACCTCGACGGCACCGCCAAGATTATCAACGCCGTTCTGCGTGCTGCCACCCGAGACCACCGCGGGTGGCGCCAGTTCGCCATCGATCACCGAGCCGGTGATGACGTCCTGCGGATACAGCGCCGCAAGCCGGCGGGCGAGATTCTCCAGCTCGCGGACGTTGCCGGGCCAGCGGTGCTGTTTCATCCGCTCCAGCGCCAGCGCGTCGAGCTTCTTCGGCGGCAGGCCATCCTTCTCGGCCAGCGCGAAAAAGTGCCGGATCAGGTCGGGTAGATCCTCGATACGCTCGCGCAACGGAGGAAGACGCAGCGGTACGACGTTGAGGCGGAAGAACAAATCCTCGCGGAACAGACCCTGCTGGATCAGGATCCGGAGATCCTTGTTGGAGGCGGCGACGATTCGGACGTCGGTCTTGATCGGGGTGCGGCCGCCGACCGTGGTGTACTCGCCCTGCTGCAGCACGCGGAGCAACCGGGTCTGAGCTTCCATCGGCATGTCGCCGATTTCGTCGAGGAACAACGTGCCGCCCTCGGCCTGCTCGAAGCGCCCGGACGCGCGGCTGTTGGCGCCGGTGAAGGCACCGCGCTCATGGCCGAACAATTCGGATTCGATCAGGTCGCGCGGGATGGCCGCCATGTTGACCGCGACGAACGGGCCGTTGCGGCGCTTGCCATAGTCGTGCAGCGCGCGTGCGACCAGTTCCTTGCCGGTGCCGGACTCGCCGGAAATCATCACCGTCAGGTCGGTTTGCATCAGGCGCGCCAGCACCCGGTAGATTTCCTGCATCGCCGGCGAACGGCCAACCAGCGGAATCGAATCGAACTCGCCGTCATCGACGCTGCTGGCAACACGTTCCTTTGGCTCCGCCAGCGCGCGACCGACGATGGCGATCAGTTCCTTGAGGTCGAACGGTTTTGGAAGGTACTCGTATGCCCCTCGTTCGGACGCGCGGATCGCCGTCATGAACGTGTTCTGCGCGCTCATCACGATGACCGGCAGGTTGGGCCGCATCTTCTTGATCCGCGGCAGCAGGTCGAACGCGTTCTCATCCGGCATCACCACGTCGGTGATGACCAGGTCGCCCTCGCCCTGGCTGACCCAGCGCCACAAGGTCGCTGCGTTGCCGGTGAGGCGAACCTCATAACCGGCCCTCGACAGCGCCTGATTCAGGACGGTGCGGATGGCCGTGTCATCGTCCGCGACCAGAATGCTACCTGCAGCCATTGTTAGTCCTCATCTTCAGTCTTACGAGGTGCGCGTCGATGTCGGGACATCGCCGCTACCCGAATCAAAGTTCTTGGCGGGGTTGAACATCGGCAGCAGCACGCGAAACGTGGTCTTGCGCGGTTGAGACTCGCATTCGATAATTCCGCCGTGATCGCCGACGATCTTTGCAACCAATGCAAGTCCCAGGCCGCTTCCTGTTGGTTTCGTCGTCACAAATGGATCGAACAGATTCGGCAACAGATCCTCGGGCACGCCGGGGCCGTTGTCCTTGACGCAGAATTCCAGCGGCAGCGACACCCGCGATTTCTTGCCGGGCACCGACAGCCTTACGCCGGGCCGAAAGGCGGTGGTGAGCTGGATTTCGCCGTCGCTGCCCAGATCGGCGATCGCCTCGGCGGCGTTCTTGACCAGATTCAGGAACACCTGGATCAGCTGGTCCTGATTGGCCAGCACCGGCGGCAATGACGGGTCGTAATCCACGATGAAGCGGATGTTGCGGGCAAAGCCGGACTGCGCGAGGCGCTTCACATGGTCGAGCACCGAATGAATATTGACGGGGCCGCGCGCCACCGGCCGATCGTCGCCAAAAACCTCCATGCGGTCGACCAGCGTGACGATGCGATCGGCCTCGTCACAGACCAGCCGGGCCAGCATGCGGTCTTCCGAGGAAGCCGCCTGCTCCAGCAGCTGCGCGGCGCCGCGGATGCCGGACAGCGGGTTCTTGATCTCATGCGCCAGCATCGCCGCCAGCGCGATCACCGAGCGCGCGGCGCTGCGGTGCGTCAACTGCCGGTCCATCTTGTCGGCGATGGTGCGTTCCTGCAGCATCACAACGATATGGCCAGGTCGCTCGGTCAGCGGCGCGACATGCAGATCAACCTGGCGGTCACCGCCGATCCGCGGCGTACCGAGGTCGACCTTGTATTCATTGACCGGTGAGTTCTGGGAACGGACCTGATCGATCAGCGCCAACAGCGGGCTGCCAAACGGCACCAGCTCCTTAAGCGACTGCCGGCGTAAAAATTGCGCGGAAATCTCGAAGAAGGATTCGGCGGCCATGTTGGCATCGACGATCTTGCCGTCCGGGGCAATCAACAGCACCGGATTGGGCAAGGCATTGAGGATCGCCTCGCTGTCGGTGGGAACAGGACGGCGGTGTTCTGCATACGCGTTCATGCGGCAGCACTCCATGCGAAGTTGTCGAACGCGTCGTCGAGAGAACGATGCACGGCGGCGGGATCTTCGGCGGTCAGGATTTTCTGCTTCCAGCCCCGCAGGCTGTCTGCCGGCGCGCAACTGGCGGCCGCGGCGGCATCGAGCGCCCAGCCGAGATGCTTGCGGGCATGGCGCAGGCCGATGTGCTGACCGTAATGGCCAAGGATATCTTCATACAGCGTGCGCAAATGGCTGCGCTGCGCCGCCAGCGTCGGCACCGGCTCGGCGATGCCGGTCTCGAAGCGGCGGGCGATCTGGCCCGGGACCCACGGGCGGCCATAGGCGCCCCGTCCGACCATTACCGCGTCGGCGCCGGACATTTCCAGCGCCGTCACCGCGGTCTCAAAAGAAGTTATATCGCCATTGACGATCAGTGGGATGTGGATGGCATCGCGCACCGCGCGGATCGCGCCCCAGTCCGCCTCGCCCTTGTAGAACTGACAGCGGGTGCGGCCGTGCACGGTGATCAACTGTATCCCGGCAGCCTCGGCGCGGCGCGCCAGTTCCGGCGCATTGATGGTGCGGTCGTCCCACCCGAGCCGCATCTTCAGCGTCACCGGCACCTTCACGGCGACAATGGTGGCTTCGATCAGCCGCAGCGCATGATCGAGATCGCGCATCAGCGCCGATCCGGACTGGCCGGCGCCGCCGGTTACCTTGCGCGCCGGGCAGCCCATGTTGATATCGATGATATCGGCGCCGGACGCCTCGGCAATGCGCGCGCCCTCCGCCATCCAGCGCGTCTCGCATCCCGCCAGTTGAACCACGTGAGGACCGAGTCCGGTCGCCTCGCAGCGCAACACCGACATCGGCCGGCCATTGACGAGGTCGGCGCTTGCCGTCATTTCTGATACCACGAGGCCGGCGCCCAGTCCGGCGACCTGACGACGAAACGGTACATCGGTAATGCCCGTCATCGGCGCCAGAACCACCCTGTTGGCGATCTCGAGATCGCCAATCCTCAGCGTTTTGGGGTGTGTGGCTATCGGGGGCGTCACAAAGCTGCTCGTCGTTCGGGTGTCCGCGGCACTGCAGACATGGGCGCATAATGCGCACATTTGTTGTGCAGTCAACCGTCTTGCCTACACATTAGACATGTCTGGTTATATTGCAAGTGCAGTGCAGCAATGCGCGCTTATTGGCCTGTTGGAATGTAATCATACTGTTTTCAGGCGTCAGCATGCTAAGGGCTGTGCGCCGAACGCTTACCTCTTAATCAGCTGAACATGATGACTGAATCACCAAAAACTGCCGCCATAATCGTTGCCGCCGGCCGCGGGCTCCGTGCCGGGTCTGGCGGACCCAAGCAATACCGCACGCTTGCCGGCCGCACCGTAATCTCGCGGGCGATGCAGCCGTTCTGCGAAAACCCTGAGGTTTTTGCGGTGCAACCGGTACTCAATCCCGATGACATCGCAATGTTCAACGATGCCATGCGCGGCATGCAGTATCAGAGCCCGGTGGACGGCGGCGCGACCCGGCAGGCGTCGGTTCATGCCGGCCTTGAAGCTCTGGCCGACCATGCGCCTGACATCGTGCTGATTCATGACGCTGCCCGCCCCTTCGTGACTCCGGCCCTGATCGCGCGCGCCATCAAGGCCGCCGGCCATACCGGCGCCGCGGTACCCGCCGTGCCGGTCACCGACACCATCAAGCAGGTCAGCGACGCCGGCCATGTCGAGGCCACGCCGGATCGCGCGCGGCTGCGCATCGCGCAGACGCCACAGGCGTTTCGTTTCGACGTGATCCTCGAGGCCCATCGTCGCGCCGCGCGCGAAGGACGCGGCGATTTCACCGATGACGCCGCGCTCGCCGAATGGGCGGGATTGACGGTGGCGACTTTTGAAGGCGATGTTATCAACATGAAGCTGACCACCCCCGAAGATTTTGTTCGCGAGGAAGCCCGCCTCGCCGCCGCGCTCGGCGACATTCGCATGGGCACCGGCTATGACGTGCATGCCTTTGGCGACGGCGATCATCTGATGATCTGCGGAGTCCGCGTTCCGCATAGCCGCGGCTTTCTCGCGCATTCCGACGGCGACGTCGGCCTGCATGCGCTGGTCGATGCGATACTTGGGGCGCTGGCCGATGGCGACATCGGTTCGCACTTTCCGCCCAGCGACGACAAGTGGAAGGGCGCCGCCTCCGACAAGTTCCTGAAATACGCCATCGACCGCGTTACCGCGCGCGGCGGCCGAATCGCCAATCTCGAAGTGACGCTGATCTGCGAGCGGCCCAAGATCGGCCCGCTGCGCGACGCCATGCGCGAACGCATCGCCGAGATCACCGGCGTGGCGCTGTCGCGCATCGCCGTGAAAGCCACCACCAGCGAACGGCTCGGCTTCACCGGCCGCGAAGAAGGCATCGCCGCGACGGCGGCCGCCACCATCCGCCTGCCCTGGACGGATTGAGATGGCCGGCAGCGATCCCCGTGCCCTGTCCCGCGCGCTGCTGGATCTGTGCCGCGGTCGCAAACTGACCATCGCCACCGCTGAATCCTGTACCGGCGGCCTGGTCGCCGCCGCGCTGACCGATATTCCCGGCTCATCGGACGTGATCGACCGCGGCTTTGTCACCTATTCCAACGACGCCAAGCGCGCGATGCTCGGCGTCAAGGCGACCACGCTGGAGAGCTTTGGCGCCGTCAGCAAGGAAACCGCCACGCAGATGGCCGTCGGCGCGCTGGAAAAGGCCGGCGTCGACCTCGCGGTGTCGATCACCGGCATCGCCGGGCCCGGCGGCGCCACGCCTGGCAAGCCTGTCGGGCTGGTGCATCTGGCGGTCGCCTCGCGTGACGGCCGCATCCTCAACAAGGAGTGCCGGTTCGGCGCCATCGGCCGCAGCCAGGTGCGGCAGCGTTCGGTGCTGGAAGCGCTGCGCATGCTGATGGAACTGGCGCGCGGTCCGCAGCCGCCGGCCAAGCGCGCCGTCGCCAGCCTTGTTCGCCCGCGCGTGGCGCGTACGCCGCGCCGCGCCGCGGTGGAGCGAAGGCGTCCCGCCGCGCCGCGCAAACCGAAGCCGGCAAAGACCTAACCCCCCGCCGTGCCGTACACGTGGTCGGCGCGCTTCTCGAACGCCGCGGCAAAGCGCTGAAAGGCGGCGTCGAACATGGTGCCCATCAAAATGCCGAGCATCCGGCTCTTGAACTCGTAGGCGATGAAGAACCCGATCTCGCAGCCGTTGTCGGGTCTGGGCTCGAAGGTCCAGCGGTTCTGCAGTTCGCTGAACGGGCCTTGCAAATACTCGACCATGATCTTGCTGTCCGCGCGGTCCAGCGTGACGCGACTGGTGAAGGCCTCACGCACCAGCTTGAACGAGACCGTCATGTCGGCGACGATCACCTCGGTGCCATCTGGCCGGGTGGTGCGCTGGCGGATCTTCAATGCCTTGCACAGCGGCACGAATTCCGGATAGCGCTCGACATCGGCGACGAGGTCAAACATCTGGACCGCGCTGTGGCGGACGCGGCGCTTGTTGGAAAACTGCGGCATCGATTGGACTCAGCGCCGCAGCGCAGCGCGGGCCGCCTGCAGTTTCGCGAAATCCTCGCCGGCGTGATGCGACGAGCGCGTCAACGGACTCGCCGAGACCATCAGGAAACCCTTGGTGTAGGCGACCTTCTCATAGCCGGCGAATTCGTCAGGGGTGACATAGCGCGACACCACGTGATGTTTCCGGGTCGGCTGCAGATACTGGCCGATGGTCAGGAAGTCGATATCGGCCGAGCGCATGTCGTCCATCACCTGCAGCACTTCGTGGCGCGCTTCGCCCAGCCCGACCATGATGCCGGACTTGGTGAAGATGCTGGGATCGATCTCCTTGACCTTCTGCAGCAGGCGGAACGAATGGAAATAGCGCGCGCCGGGCCGCACCGTCAGATAGCCCGACGGCACGGTTTCCAGATTGTGGTTGAACACGTCCGGCTTTGCCGCGACGACCACTTCGAGCGCGCCCGGCTTGCGCAAGAAATCCGGCGTCAGGATCTCGATGGTGGTGGTCGGACACGCGGCGCGAATCGCGCGAATGGTTTGGGCAAAATGCTCGGCGCCGCCATCCGCAAGATCATCGCGGTCGACCGACGTGATGACGACGTGGTGCAGACCGAGCTTCGACACGGCCAGACCGACGTGCTCCGGCTCCGCCATGTCGAGCGCGCCCGGCATCCCGGTCTTGACGTTGCAGAACGCGCAGGCCCGGGTGCAGGTGTCGCCCATGATCATGAAGGTGGCGTGCTTCTTGTCCCAGCACTCGCCGATATTCGGGCAGCCGGCCTCCTCGCACACCGTGACGAGGCCGTTTTCCTTGACGATCTTGCGGGTCTCGCCATAGCCGCGGCTGGTCGGCGCGCGGACCCGGATCCAGTCCGGCTTCGGCGGCGAGACGGAATCCGGCCGGTTCACCTTTTCGGGGTGGCGCGGGCGCAATTGGGTGGCTGAAACGGTATCGAGGACGACGACCATGAACTGTCCGTTCTAAGGGACCCTCTAGGTAATCCGCCCGGGGATGTCCCGCAACCCGCCCTCGCCTTCGGCGCTGTGCCATCTTAGCATATCAGCCAGAATGCCTCAAAACCGCACATCGAACGGGCCCGGGCCCGGCAAGCCGCTCAAGCGCGATTTTTTCGACCGCAGCGTGCATGAGGTCGCGCCCGAATTGATCGGCGCCACGCTGCTGTTCGACGGGGTTGGCGGCACCATCGTCGAGGTCGAGGCCTATCATCACACCGATCCCGCGTCGCACTCCTATGTGCGCCAGACGCCGCGTAACGGCGTGATGTTTGGACCCGCCGGCCATGCCTATGTCTACCGCTCGTATGGCATCCATTGGTGCGTCAATTTCGTCTGCGAGGCACCAGGTTCAGCCAGCGCGGTGCTGGTGCGCGCGATCGAGCCACAGCACGGCGTGGTGGCGATGCAGCTCCGCCGCGGGCTGCGGGACGTGCGCGCGCTGTGCTCGGGCCCCGGCAAATTGTGCGCGGCGCTCGGCATCACCGGCGCGCATGACGGAGCGGCGCTTGACCAGAAGCCGTTCGCACTCCATGCCCGCCAGACCACGCCCGACATCGTTGTGGGCGTCCGCATCGGGATCACCAAGGGCGTGGAATTGCCGTGGCGCTACGGGCTGAAAGGCTCGAGGTTTTTCAGCAAGCCATTTGCGAAATAGCTTTCAATTCCTCATAGCCAGCAGCCCTTGCGACGAAGCAGTCCAGTTCTTGCGTGTGGCCTCTGGATTTCCGCGTCGTTTCGCTCCTCGCAATCACGGGGAGTGGCCGGAGCTTGCAACGCCGCGATTGCCAACCGCGTGGGAGCTTACACCGCGCCCTTCAGCCGCTCCATCGCTTCCAGCACCTTCTCTTTTCGTGCCACGGCCTCGGCGCGCTTTTCCTTTTCTTCCTCGACGATCTCTTCCGGCGCGTTGGCGACGAATTTCTCGTTCGAGAGCTTGGAGTCGACGCGCTTGATGTCAGCTTCGGCCTTGGCGAGTTCCTTCTGCAGGCGCGCCTGCTCGGCGCCGAGATCGATCACGCCCTTGAGCGGCAGCGCCACCACTTCGCCGCGGATCAGCAGTTGCACAGCCCCGTCCGGGGCACGATCGGCGAAGGAGATGTCGCCGAGGCGGGCCAGACGTTTAACGACATCGCTCCAGCGCAGCGCGCGCGCCTGCGTTTCGGCGGAGGCGCCGGCCAGCACCAGCGGAGTCAGCGTCGCCGGGGTAATGTTCATCTCCGAGCGAACCGATCGCACGGCGGTGACAAGATCGACCACCCAGCCGATCTCCGCCTCGGCCGCATCATCGCGGAAGTCCGCGACGGGCTCGAAGTCGCCGAACATGATCGGCGCTGCCAGCGGATCGCCGGAAGCGGTGGCGATCATCATGGCTTCCTGTTCGCGGCTCAGGCCCCGGGCCTTCAGCGGCCACGGCGTCAACGCCAGCAATTGCGTGCGCGGCGCCGTCACCGCCCACAATTCCTCGGTGATGAACGGCATGAACGGGTGCAGCAGCTTCAAAATCTCGTCGCGCGCCCAGGCGACCATCGCGCGGGTCTCAGCCCGGGCGGGCGAATCCTCGCCCATCATCACCGGCTTGGCAAGTTCGATGTACCAGTCGCAATACACGTTCCAGACGAAGCGGTAGGCCGCGCCCGCGGCGTCGTTGAAGCGATAGGCCTCGATCGCTTCGGTAACCTCGCGCGTGGCGTGCGCCGTCTCGTGGGCGATCCAGCGATTGACGACTTCCGTCGCTGTGGTCGGGTCGAACCCCGCCGGCAGCGCGCACTCGTTCATCTCGGCAAAGCGGCTCGCGTTCCACAGCTTGGTCGCGAAATTGCGATAGCCCTCGACCCGCTGCGGCGCCAGCTTGATGTCGCGCCCCTGCGCCGCCATCGCCGCCAGCGTGAAGCGCAGCGCGTCGGCACCGTAATCGTCGATCAGGTGCAAGGGATCGATGACATTGCCCTTCGACTTCGACATCTTGGCCCCCTTCTCGTCGCGGACGAGGGCGTGAATGTAGATCGTCGGGAACGGCGCATCCTTCATGAAGTGCATGCCCATCATCATCATCCGGGCTACCCAGAAGAAGATGATGTCGAAACCGGTGACCAGCACGTTAGTCGGATAGTAGCGCTCGACATCGGTCGATTCGTCGGGCCAGCCCAGCGTCGAGAACGGCCACAGCGCGGAGGAGAACCAGGTGTCGAGCACGTCCTCGTCGCGGGTGATGAAGCCCTCGCGCTTGGCCGGATCGAGCGCCATCTCATGGCCCTGCTCGATGGAGATGACTTCCTGCTCGACGTAATAGCCGAGCGCATTGCCGACGGCCTCTTCCTCGGTCTCGGCGACAAACACACGGCCGTCGGGGCCGTACCAGGCCGGAATCTGATGGCCCCACCACAGCTGGCGCGAGATGCACCATGGCTGGATGTTATCCATCCATTCAAAATAGGTCTTTTCCCAGTTCTTCGGCACGAAGGCGGTGGCGCCGGAGCGCACGGCGGCGATCGCCGGCTGTGCCATGGTCTTGGCATCGACGTACCACTGGTCTGTCAGATAGGGCTCGATCACCACGCCGGAGCGATCGCCATGTGGCACCGCGTGGGTGTTGGGCCCGATCTTCTCGAGGAAACCGAAATCCTCCAGCCGCGCCACAATGCTTTTCCGCGCGGCGAAGCGTTCCAGGCCGTGCAACTCTTCGACAAGCTGGTCCGAGCCTTCCGGCAGGCCGCGCAGATAATCCTCATTGCCCTCCAGCGCCAGATTGCCCTCGATGTCGAGGATGCTGATCTGCGCCAGGTTGTGGCGACGGCCGACTTCGAAGTCGTTGAAATCATGCGCCGGCGTGATCTTCACCGCGCCGGAACCCTTTTCCGGGTCGGAATAATCATCAGCGACGATCGGAATCCGGCGACCGACCAGCGGCAGGATGACGTGCTTGCCGATCAACGCCATATAGCGCTCGTCGTCCGGATTCACCGCGACGGCGGAGTCACCGAGCATGGTCTCGGGGCGCGTAGTGCCAACGACGATGAAAGTGGTGGGATCTTCCGGATTGAAGACCTTGCCCTCCAGCGGATAGCGCAGATACCACAGGCTGCCCTTGACCTCGATCTGCTGCACTTCGAGATCGGAGATCGCGGTGAGCAATTTGGGGTCCCAGTTCACAAGGCGTTTGTCCTTGTAGATCAGGCCTTCGCGATGCAATTGCACAAACACCTTGACGACGGCGCGCGACAGCCCCTCGTCCATCGTGAAGCGTCCGCGCGACCAGTCGCAGGACGCGCCGAGACTCTTCAATTGATTGACGATAACGCCGCCGCTTTCCGCCTTCCACTGCCACACGCGCTCGAGAAATTTCTCGCGGCCCATCTCGCGGCGGCCCGGCTCCTTGCGCTCCATCAGCTGGCGCTCGACCACCATCTGAGTGGCAATACCGGCATGGTCGGTACCGGGTTGCCACAGCACGTCGCGGCCGCGCATGCGCTCGAAGCGGCACAGCACGTCCTGCAGGGTATTGTTGAGCGCATGGCCCATGTGTAGCGAACCGGTGACGTTCGGCGGCGGGATCACGATCGTATAGGGCTCGGCGTCGATACGGTCGGCGCGGCCGGCCTTGAACGCGCCGGCCTGTTCCCAGGCGCTGGAGATGCGGACTTCGATATCGGCGGGCTGGTAGTTCTTCTCGATCATGACCATCAATCGTTTTGGCTGGGTTGGCGGGCGCGACGACACGCATGCCGAACGGGCTAGAAACCCGCCAGCGCCCCTCAAGTCAACATATCGGACGATCTAAATGGCCGCAGCGGTCAATCGAGACCCATGACGACCTCGCGGCAGCCTAGCGGCCGCCGCGGGAAACCCGCTCGATCTCGGCTTTGACGATGCGTTCCACCAGACCGGGAAGGTTATCGTCGAGCCAGGATTTCAGCATTGGCCGGAGCATCTCCTTGACGAGATCCTCGAGCGTCCGGGCGTTGTTGCTGAGCACGGTATTCGCAAGCGTATGGAACGCGGACTCCACCGCCGAGACGGTGGAGTGCGACAGGATCTGCTGCTGCGGCGGGGCCGGCGGCGCGTCATAGGATGGCGGGTCGAACATCGCCGTGCGCGGCCGTTCATGGCTGGCCGCGATGGCTTCGGCGAATTCGAGGTCATCTTCCGGATCGACGTGCTGGAACGCAGACGCGGGCTCCGGATCAGGCAGCGCCATGTCGTCGGTCAGTTCGAATACGTCACCATCCGGCAGCGGCGGGCGAATTTCCTCCGCGGTGGTGGCGGCGTCGAGGCCGGCCAGCATCGCGTCGATGTCGTCCTGACTGTTGCTAACCGCCTCCGGTGGCGGCGGCGGCGCCTTGGCGGCGGCGGCCTGCGCGGCCGGAATCGCTGAAGGCGGAATGTTGGTCATCGCGGCGGGCTTGGGCGCTGGTGCCACGGCCTTCGGCGGTTCCGCGCGCGGCGGCGGCGCGGGAGCCGGCTCGACGGCAACCGGTTTCGCTTCGTCATCGGCGATGATGCGCCGGATCGACGCCAGAATCTCCTCCATGGAGGGCTCCTGGACCTTTGCAGGCTGCGTCATGTCCGACTCCGCATCATCAACGCTTTCATCAATATTTACACCAGATGAGACTGGATTGGCCGGCTATCGATGTGGCGATCGGAAGTTTCGTCGCGCAACACTGACTTGTCCCCAGATCAAGCACGGCTTGATCGGTAAATCGACGCGAACGTAACGCCGGGACGTTACGAATCGCGTTTTTACCTACGGAGAAGCTACGTCATTGAAACGATTGATTGCAAGCAAAGGGCCGCGATTGCGGCCCTTGCAAAGCAATTACATGACGCCTGGTTCAACGACCGTCGGGCGTCCGAACCCCGACCCAGCTGTCACGCACCTGATGGTAGTGCACGCTGGGATCATAGACGGTTGTGCCGAGCTTCAGCACGGTCGGTGACAGACGACCCACTGCGTTGAGCACCGCGTAGGATGCGACGACACGATCATGTTGCGCAGTAACCAGCGCAACGCGCGCATTGACCAGCGCCTGCTGCGCGTTCAGCACGTCGAGCGTCGTTCGCTGTCCGGCCTTGGCCTCTTCACGCACACCGTTCAGCGCGATTTCGGAAGCCTGCACCTGCGCCTGCGCCGATGACACCTGCGCCCTGCCCGCCAGCAACTGGCCCCATGCCTGCACGACGCTGGCGCGGGTCTGGTCGCGAACCTGCTCAAGCGCGAGTCGCTGCTGCGCCAGCGTTTCCTTCGACTGCCGGATCAGCGCATATTCGCCGCCGCCCTGATAGATCGGAACCGAAACCTGCGCCACGGCGGCGGCGCCGAACTGGCGCGGAATCGAGATCGTCTGCTCGTAGGACTGCTGCACGCTGGCCTGCAACGTCACCGTCGGGAATAGCGCGCCTTCATTGACCTTGACGTTGAGGTAGCTGACATCGATGCCGAACATCGAAGCCGTGACGTTGGGATTTTCGGTAAGGCCAAGATCGATCGCGCCGGGCAGCGTGCCAGGCAGGAAACGGTCGACCGGCGAACCAGCAGCCAGCGCGTTCGGCTCATTGCCGATGATGCGACGGAAATTCGATCGCGTGGTGGTGAGATTGGATTCGGCTGTCAGCTGCTGGGTACGGCCGGCGGCGAGCTGCGCTTCGGACTGCGCCACGTCGGTGCGGGTGACTTCGCCGACATTGAAGCGGTCGCGGGTCTGCTTAAGCGTCTGCTCGAGCACGCGCACGTTGCTCTTCTGGACTTCGACGATGGCGGAGTCGCGCAGATAATCCATGTAGATCGTGGCGCCGGCGAGCAATACGCTCTGCTCGAGGACGCGCAGGCCCTCGCGCGCGGCGGAGACCTGGCCTTCGGCGGCGCGGGTGCGATTCGCGGTCTGCTGGCCGTTGAACAGGGTCTGGGTGACGGTGGCGCCGACACTCCGCGGCACTTGCGTTCCATGCAAAGGGTTAGTGGGACCGCCGCTGCCGACCACGCCACTCACGACATCACTGTACTGGTATCCGCCGCTCGCCGTCACGGCGACGCGCGGGCGATAACCCGACAGAGCCTGCGGGACATTTTCGTCGGTGACGCGTACCGAAGCACGCTGGGCGTTGAGCTGGGGATTATTCTGATAAGCGCGGACCAGCGCCGCTTCGATCGTGTCGGCGAGCACGGGCGATGTGCCCGCGAAAGCCAGCAAAAGGGCCATCGCCGCAGCTCCGGTGAGAACTTTCACGCCACCCATCCTAGGTCATCCAATCATGCCGTTTACCGATTCGGCCACACTTCGTGCAACGTAAACCGGCGTCTCGCCTGTGGGTCTCCACTCACCTTATTCCTCGCACCCGCGAGACGGAACCTCTCGTCGAGGGTATCAGGTGGAAACTTCGCGGATGGGGCATCCAAGCCACACTTGTAATTTGACGCCGTGACCTCGGCGGAAAAATCTCATTGTCAGGCTCAAAAAACGAAGGCCGGCACCCGCTCCAGGCCGGGCAGAACCGGAACCACCGCGTCGAACAGCGCCCGGTCACCGAAATCGTCGTGGGAATGGGTCACAATCATGGCCCGGGGCGGCTGGCTGGTGGCGAACACGCCCACCAGCCGACCGCCTGGCGCCAATTGCTGGTACAGGCCGGTTGGGATGACCTCGGTGGCACCGGCCAGCACGATCACGTTATAGGGGCCGTTGGCGGCATAGCCGTCGGCTGCCATCCCCGCCCTGAAATCGGCGTTGGAACAATCGAGCTTCGCCGCGCAAGCGGCGGCTCTGGCGGCCAGATCCGGGTCGCCATCGGTGGCGGTCACCTTGCCGGCGATTCGGGCTATGACCACGGCGGAATAACCGGTCGCGCAGCCGACCACGAGCACATTATCCGAAGCCTTGACCTCGGCGGCCTGCAGCATCCGCGCCAGCACCACCGGCTTGATCAGAAAACGCTTCGATCCGCCGGCGGCGCTAATGTCGAGGTCCATGT
>JACMOT010000297.1 GCA_014377915.1 Tardiphaga sp. | reverse complement strand
CATGTATTTGTCGAGGAATGCCGACCACTTCTTCATACCCTCGTCGTTCTTCCACTGCGAGTCGGCGCCATCCTTGCGATAATCGGCCGACAGCACGCCCTGCGCGTTGGCAAAACCGGCGGGCTGCATCACAGCCCCGACAGAGACGCTGACATTGGTCACGATCTGCAGCGGCTTCCAGCCGAGTTCGCCGATCTTCTTGATGGTCTGCGCGGCGAATTTCGGCGTCGTGAAGCTGAG
Organism: Tardiphaga sp.; assembly: GCA_014377915.1. Next base: position 6,008 of record JACMOT010000297.1, on the reverse strand, counting down.
CACGACATCGGGATTGAGCGACTTAAGTTTCACGATGTGCGAGTCGATGGTCGGCTCGGAAATCTCATAGCTTTCCTCGGCGATAATCATCGAGGCCTTGTCGCCAAGCCCTTCCCTGAATCCGCGCTGGTAGTCCTTGCCGAAATCATCATTCTGGTACAGCACGGCGATCTTGGCGTCCGGCTTCTCCTTCAGCAAATATTTGGCGTAGATCTTGGCTTCGACCTGGTAGCTGGGCTGCCAGCCCATCGTCCACGGAAAATTCTTGGCGTCGTTCCACTTGCTGGCACCGGTCGCCACGAACAGTTGCGGGATCTTCTTGCCGTTGAGGTATTTCTGGAACGCGGTGTTCGACGGGGTGCCCAGCGAATTGAACACCAGCAGCACCTCGTCGGATTCCACCAGCTTGCGAACCTGTTCCACGGCCTTTGGCGGGCTGTAGCCGTCATCATAGCTGATGAAGTTGATCTTGCGGCCGTTAACCCCGCCCTGGTCGTTGATCATGTTGAAATAGGCGGTCTCGGTCTTGCCGATCGCGCCATAGGCGGATGCCGGTCCGCTGTACGGCATGATGTTGCCGATCTTGATTTCTGTGTCGGTGGCGCCGGTGTCGTATTTTTTCTGCGCCATCGCGCTACCGGAGGCGGCGAAGCTCAGGGACGCGACAGCGGCGATGGCAGCCGCGCACGAACGGATCGTAGGCATTTCAGAACTCCCGGATTGATTGGTGGTGTTTTTGCTCGGCCGTTGTGGCCCGCAGGGATAGAACACACTTCGCGGGATGGCGGCAAGGAAAAGCACCTCGCGGCTTCTGCGCACGACGCTGATTTGTCGGGCATTTCGTAGGGGGGGAGAGCCGCGCGTGCGCCGTGCTGCGGTTGCTACCTTGCGTCGAACCTTGGGTGTTCTCCGATTTGCAGACCTGCGGACGCGCGTTGCGCGCGTCCGGAAGGACAGCCTGCATCCGTCACTCTCCGAGATGGCCGTCGATGACCGGACCGAACATTTCCCAGGCTTTTCCCGCGAAGCGCATCATCTGCAATTGTTCGATCGGGTAGAAATCCGTCGCCGAGGTGTTGAGCCGAACGCCGGGCACCACGGTGTCCGGCACGAAGTCTCTCAGGCTCGCCGCCTGTTTCATGACATTGGCACGGGTGAGGTTGTCGCCGGCCTGGGTCAGCACCTGCATCATGGTCTGCGCCGCGCCATAGCCGTAGACGACGGAAATATCGCTGGCGCGCGCGGTCGGCGCATACTCGGCCAGAAAAGCGTAAAAGCGCTTCATCCCCTCGTCGTTCTTCCATTGCGGGTCCGAGCCGTCCTTGGCGTAATAGGCCGAGACGATGCCCTGCGCATTCTCGAGGCCCGCCGGCTCCATCACCGAGCCGACCGAGGCGCTGGCATAACCCTGGATGTACAGCGGTTTCCAGCCGAGTTCGGCAACCTTGCGAATGCTCTGCACGGCCGATTTCGGAGTGGTGACGCTGAGGAATGTGTCGGCGCCGCTGGCCTTCAGATTGATGACATGGGAGTCGATGGTCGGCTCCGTGACCTCGTAGCTCTCGGTGGCGACGATCATCGACGCCTTCGCGCCGAGGCCCTCGCGCAGGCCTTTCAGCACTTCCTTGCCGAGGTCGTCATTCTGGTAGAGCACCGCGATCCTGGCGTCGGGCTTTTCTGCCAGGAGGTATTTGGCGTAGATCCGGCCTTCGCTCTGGTAGGGCGGCTGAAACGCCATGGTCCAGGGATATTCGCGGTGGTCGCCGAAACGGGTGGCGCCGGCGGCGACGAACAGCTGCGGCACCTTCTGCAAATTGAGATATTTCTGGATCGCGGCATTGGACGGCGTGCCCAGCGGGCCGAACACGGCCAGCACCTCGTCGCTCTCCACCAGCCGGCGCGCCTGCTCGACGGCCTTGGCCGGGCTGTAGGCATCGTCATAGCTGATGAAGTTGACCTTGCGGCCATTGATGCCGCCGCGGTCGTTGATCATGCGGAAATAGGCGGCCTCGATGGTTCCGGCGATACCATAGGCCGAGGCCGGCCCGCTATAGGGCATGATGTTGCCGATCCTGATCGCGGTATCGCTGGCGCCGGTGTCGTAGCTTTTCTGGGCCAGCGCATTGCCGCAGGTGGCAGCCATCAGCGCAGCGGCAAGCGGGATCGCGGCGACGCGGGATCGTAGGGCAGGCATGGGACGTCCTTGAAGTCGATGGCGGGCGGAATCTGTTCGAGCCCGGGTAAACCGGACCAGTTGTTTCCTCGCACCGATCTGCATCAAGAAAAAGGCCCCGCCCGACCAGATTGGTAAAGCCAACCGGTCGGCGGAGCCTGCGGTTTGCCGGCGGCCGGCCTGGACCAGCCGCGGCGTTATTCCCCGAGCTGTCCCGCGATGATCGGTCCGAACAGCTCCCACTTCTCGCCCTTGAAGCGCTGCATCTGCAGCTGCTCGATCGGATAGAAATCGGTCGCCGTGGTCGTGATGGTGACGCCCGGGAGCAAGGTGTCCGGCGCGAAGGACTTCAGGCTGGCGGCTTCCTTCATGATGTTGGCGCGGGTCAAATTGTCGCCGGCCTGTTTCAGCACCTGCACGATGGTCTGGGCCTGGCCGTAGCCGTAGACTACAGAGCCGTCGGCGCGATCCATCGAAGGGGCATATTTGGCCAGGAAGGCATAGAATTTCTTCATGCCTTCGTCATTGTCCCAAGTCGCGTCCGCGCCGTCCTTGGCGTAGTTGGCGGACAGGATGCCCTGGCCGTTCTCGTAGCCGGCCGGCTTCATTACAGAGCCGACGGAGGCGCCGACATTGCTCTGGATGTAGACCGGCTTCCAGCCGAGCTCGGCCACCTTCTTGATGCCCTGCGCCGCGAATTTCGGCGTCGTGATGCTGACGAAGGTGTCGGCGCCGGTCGATTTCAGCTTGACGATGTGCGAGTCGATGGTGGGCTCGGACACTTCGTAGCTTTCCTCGGCGACGATCATCGACGCCGCCTTGCCGCCGAGGCCGTCCTTGAGGCCCTTCAGCAGGTCCTTGCCGAAATCGTCGTTCTGATACATCACGCCGATCCTGGCGTCTGGCTTTTCCTTTAGCAGATAGGCCGCATAGATCCGACCTTCGCTCTGATAGGCGGGCTGCCAGCCCATGGTCCAGGGAAATTCCTTGTGGTCGCCGAACTTGGTCGCGCCGGTGGCCACGAAGATCTGCGGGACCTTCTTGGCGTTCATGTATTTCATGATCGCCGAATTCGATGGGGTGCCGAGCGAGGAGGCGATGAACAGGACTTCGTCGCTCTCGACCAGTTTTCTCGCCTGTTCGACAGCCTTCGGGGGGCTGTAGCCGTCATCATAGGTGATGTAATTGATCTTGCGACCGTTGATGCCGCCCTGTTCGTTGATCATTCTGAAATAGGCTTCTTCCATCTTGCCGATCACGCCATAGGCCGAAGCCGGGCCGCTATAGGGCATGATGTTGCCGATCTTGATCTCGGTATCCGAAGCGCCGGTATCATATTTCTTCTGGGCGAATGCGGTACCGGCAGTGGCGGCGAAAGCGATGGTCGCAGCGACGGTTATGGCCGCGCGCGATCGGATGATAGGCATCTCGAAACTCCCTGGAAACTGCTCGAAAAACGTATGGCTTTCCGCGCGGACTTTTTGTCCGACGCCACTTAATACATTTCTCGGTCAGGCTTCAAGAAAAAGCCCCCTGCGACATTAGTCGCAAGGGGCTGATGGCACTTCCTCGTGGTTCCGGGGCGCACGCGGCGCTAGCCGCGCGCGAACCGGAACCTCGGCATGGGACGATGAACATCTCGGGATTCCGGGCTCGCTCGCAGCTGGCGCTGCTCTCGCCGCGGAATGACGGAACTTAGTCGCCCAGATGGCTGTCGACCGGCGGGCCAAACACGTCCCACTTCTCGCCGGTAAAACGCATCATCCGCAATTGTTCGATCGGGTAGAAATCGGTCGCCGAAGTGTTGAGCTTGACGCCCGGCAGCATGGTGTCCGGTGCAAAGTCCTTCAGGGCGGCTGCCTGCTTCATGATGTTTTCGCGGGTCAGGTTGTCGCCGGCCTGCTTCAGCACCTGCACCACCGTCTGTGCCTGGCCATAACCGTACACCGCTGAACTGTCGGCGCGGTTGGCGGTCGGCGCGTATTTGGCGAGGAAGTCGAGATACTTCTTCATACCCTCATCGGCGTCCCACTGGGGGTCGGAAGCGTCCTTGGCATAGGCCAGTGACAGCACGCCCTGAGAGTTGTCGAGACCCGCCGGGCGCATCACCGAGGCTACCGAGGAGCCAACATTGCTCTGGAAGAACATCGGCTTCCAGCCTAGCTCACCGGCTTTCTTGATCGCCTGCGCGGCAAATTTCGGCGTCGAGATGCTGACGAAGATGTCGGCGCCCGCGGCCTTGAGCTTGACGACGTGGTTCTCGATCGTCGGCTCCGAGACCTCGTAGCTTTCCTCCGCAATGACCATCGATGCCTTGTCGCCCAGGCCGTCCTTGAGACCCTTCAGCAGATCCTTGCCGAGGTCGTCGTTCTGGTACATGACGCCGATCTTGCCCTCGGGCTTCTCGGTCAGCGCGTATTTCGCGAAGATGCGACCTTCGCTCTGATAGGCCGGCTACCAGCCCATCGTCCAGGGAAACGCCTTGTGGTCGCCGAACTTGGTCGCGCCGGTGGCGACGAACAATTGCGGCACCTTCTTGGCATTCATGTATTTCTGGATGGCGGTGTTCGAGGGGGTACCGAGCGGCCCGAACACGAACAGAACCTCGTCGCTCTCGACCAGTTTTCGCGCCTGCTCCACCGCCTTGGGCGGGCTGTAGGCGTCGTCATAGGAGATGAAGGTGATCTTGCGGCCGTTGATGCCGCCCTGATCATTGATCATCTTGAAGTAGGCTTCTTCCATCTTTCCGATGATGCCGTAGGCCGAGGCCGGGCCGCTGTAGGGAATGATGTTGCCGATCTTGATCTCGGTATCGGACGCGCCGGTGTCGTATTTCTTCTGGGCTAGGGCGCTGCCACCGGTAACAAGGAGGGCGGTGGCAGCGGTCGAAAGGGCAAGGGCCCGCAGGCTAGGTCTGGTAATCACGATATCCTCAGCTTCTTCTCAGTTTGCCAATCAGGCTTTGGGTTCCGTAGGCGATCTGCCGGGCCCCGTGGGGCACGACAAAGATGATGACAATCAGGATGGCGCCGAATACCGCGCCGGACAACCCCTTGGAGACGTGCTCGGCAATGTTCGGCACGAACACGATGAACGCCGCGCCGGCCAGCGAGCCCGGCAGCCAGCCGACGCCGCCGACCACCATGCCGAGGAACAGCGCCACAGCGAGCTGGATGGTGTAGCCGTCCGGAGCAACGAACTGCACGGCGATGCCGCCGAGGCCGCCGGCCACGCCGGTGATGCCGGCGCTGACGCCGAACGCCAGCGTCTTGTACAGCGAAACGTCGACGCCCATCGCGGAGGCCGCGATTTCATTGTCGCGGATCGCCATCATGGCGCGGCCGGAGCGCGACTTCAGCAGATTCACCGAGAAGATGTAGATCGCGATCGAGCAGACCAGCGTGAAGTAATACAGCCACATGTCCTGCGACACTTTCAGGCCGATGGATGCAAAGATCTCCGGCGCATCGGGCTTGGTAACGACCAGACCCTGCACGCCGCCGGTCCAGTGCTCGAATACGCCAAGCTTGAGCAATTGCGGCATCGCCACCGCGAGCGCGAACGTCGCCAGTGCCAGATAGACGCCACTCAATCGCAGCGCCGGCAGTCCGAACAGGAAGCCGGCGATGAAGCAGATAATGCCGGCAACCGGCAGTGTCAGCGCATAATTGACATTGCCGTGTTCGATCAGGATCGCCGAAGTATAGGCGCCGAGTGCGTAGAACGCGCTCTGCCCCAGCGAGAACTGCCCGCTGGCGCCGGTGAGGATGTTCAGTGCCAGTACCGCGATCGCGTAGATCAGCCACATCGTCATCTGGAAGATGAAGAAGTTCTT
>JACMOT010000025.1 GCA_014377915.1 Tardiphaga sp. | reverse complement strand
GGTCCGGTTGTGCTGGTCGGCCATTCCGATGTCGGCATGGTGATTACCGAAGCCGGCACAGACCCGAAAGTCACGGCGCTGGTCTCCCTTGCCGCCCGCGCCCCGGACCTCGACGAGGATTTTAACGCGCTGGCCGCGACCTATCCGACCGCCCCGGTGCGCGCGGGCATCCAGAAACGCGATGGCTTTCTGTGGCTGTCGGAGGACGCCTGATCCGACGGGCCAGCGCGGTGCCCCGCGCCGGCCTTCGACGGCGGAGGTTCGGCTATGCGACGAAGGCTTCCGTTTCGCGCGCAAAGAACAGTCGCCTCAGTTCAATGGCCGGCAACGCCGTGCTGACAAGATGCCCCTGCATGTGGTCGCAATTCAGGGCTTGCAAGGTGGCGAACTGCTGCTCGGTCTCGACCCCCTCGGCGGTCGTCGTCATGGCGATGGCGGAAGCGATCGTCACCACGGCCTGCACGATCGCGCGGGCCCCCGATGTATCGATGTCCTTGATGAAGGACCGGTCGATCTTGATCTTGTCGAACGGAAAGCGCCGCAGATAGCTGAGCGAGGAGTAACCGGTGCCAAAATCATCGAGCGCGATCCGGACTCCGATGCCTCGCAGCTGATGCAAGGTCGCACGCGTCTTGTCGTCATCCTCGATCAACACCGCCTCGGTGATTTCCAGTTCGAGCCGACCGATGCCCAGATTCGCCCGCGCCAGCGTGCTGGCGACCTTGAGGGCGAAACCCGGATTTTTAAACTGAATGGGCGAGACGTTGACAGCGATCCTGACATGATCCGGCCAGTTCGCGGCCTCCGCGCACGCTTCGGCGAGAACCCAGTCGCCAAGTTCGTCGATGAAACGCATTTCCTCGGCGACCGGAATGAAATCGGCTGGGGGGATCATGCCGCGCACCGGATGGTGCCAGCGCAACAGCGCCTCACAGCCGACGATGCTGCGATCGATGAACCGGATAATGGGCTGGTATTGCACCTCGAATCCGCTCTCGCTGAAGCGCCGCGTCACGACCGCCTGCTCGAGGTCGGACTCCAGCGCACGGCGCGCCATGAGGCGCGCTTCCATCACCGCTTCAAAGAATCGATAAGTGCCACGCCCGTCGGCCTTCGCGGCATACATCGCCAGGTCGGCCTTCTTCAACAGGTCGTCGAGATTGGCGCCGTGCTCCTGAGCAATCGCAATGCCGATACTTGCGTTCGAGGAAAGCCGGTGTCCGAGGCAAGTATAAGGCGCGCGGATCGCTTCGAGCACCTGTTGGACGAGACAAACCAGAGACTCCGTTCCGGCGGGACCGGTGCGAACAACCGCGAACTCGTCGCCTCCGAGGCGCGCGACAAAGTCCCTCGAGCCCGCGACGCCACGCAACCGGCCGGCTACGATCTTCAAGAATTGGTCGCCAACCGGGTGTCCGAGCGAGTCATTGATATGCTTGAACTCATCGATATCGATGTACAGCAGCGCGCAGACGGTACCGTTGCCCACCGCCATGAGCGCCTCCTCCAGCCTGGCATGAAACAGCATCCTGTTCGGCAGGTCGGTGAGCGCATCGTAATGGGCGAGATGGGAGATCTTCCGCTCGGATCACGTTCGCTCGGTGATGTCGTCATGTAGCGCGACCCAGCCACCCGCGGTGATGGGCTTGTTGACGATGAGCATCGAACGGCCGTCGAGCGTTCGTACAATGTGCGGTGACGACTGCCCGAGTTCCGAGATGAGCTTCGCACAAAACTCATCGACATCACCATGGAACGAACCGGTCTGCTTGCGGTGAGCAACCACCTGATGCAGGCTGATGCCGGGCCTTATCACATCGGTGGACAGCCCGTACATTTCGATGGCGCGGCTGTTGAACAGCACCAGATCGTTGTTGCCGTCGAACAGCATCAGCCCCTGATTGAGGTTGTTGATAGCCGTGTCGAGCCGGTCTTTGTCCACTGCCAGCTTGCGTTTCTTTTCAGCGAGCCTGCTGGAGAGCGCCGCATATCGCTTCGAAATCACCCGGACGATGAGCAGGAAAATGGCTGCGATGAGCAGGCTGGACGTTGCCGCGGCGGCGGCCAGCAACTGGGTTTGTTTCCGCCACTCCGCCAGCGCGGCTATGACCGGCCGAGTGGCGACGATGACGATCGGAAAATCCCGCAGCGCGCGCGCGGCACCGATGAGTTCCTGGCCATTATTTGCATCGACGGTTTGCCCGGAGCCGACGGTGCCATCAAGGAGGGCCTTGCGAAGCAGCGGACGGCCGGAAAACACCTCGCCAATCGCAGCTTCATCGTGCGGATAGCGCGCAATGATCGTACCGTTGCGGTGCAGCACCGTGATAACCGCGCCATCGCTCAGCGCGAGGGATTCAAGGAAAAACTCGAAATAGCCGGGCTTCAGTCCGCTGCGCAATACGCCGAGAAACGTTCCGTCCCGACCGGCGATCTTCTGTGCCAACGGCGTCACCCAGTCGCCATCGATCCGGGCCGGAATCGGCTCGCCCATGGACGAATGGCGCCAAGGATCATCACGCAAATCCCGAAAATACGAGCGACTTTTGATCGAGATGTCGGGGACCGGAAATTCAATCGATGAATTCACCAGCGTGCCGGTGCTGTCGAACACGCTCAGCGAGCCAACATGGTCATTCCGGCCAACGGTGGCTTGCAGCAGACGATGGAGATCGAGAGTTGAAAGCCGGCGATTCAGATCGGCGGTGTTGCCAATGTCGGGAAAAGCGGATTGTGAACTGAGCGTGCCCTGCAAGGCGGAGAAGTCGTCGAGTTGCTGGTCGAAATGCCGCGCCAGCAGAAGCGTGGTGTCGCGCAGTTCGCCGTCGGTCCGGGCCAGCGCGCGGCTGCGAAAATTGACAGCCGTCACCGCCGTGCCAAGCACGATGCAACCGACCATCAGCATGCCGCAAATGATCAGGACGCGAACCGAACTCTCCCGCCGCGCATGCTCGACCCCGGAGATCGTCAGATTCGCCAAGCTGGCCTCGGCTCGCATTGATGGCGCCAGGTCTTCTACCGCACGGTTCATGAAATTTCCCCCGCGGAATTGAATACCGCCGACGGGTGGAAGGACCGTTACGAATACCGATGAAACAAACTAGCTCTTGCTAATAATTGGAATGCAAATTCGACAAAAAGGTATTCTGATAATCGTTTTGGTATCTGGTCGTGCGCCCTCATTCAAGTCAGGCCGCGACATTCATCTGCGAGCGGAACGCCCATTTGGTGAAATGCTGCTCGATCCAGGCAAACACCGCGTACATCAGGACACCTTCGAAAGCGAGCAGCAGCAGGGCGGCATAGACATTGGCCATGCGGAATGAGGAGCCTTCCAGCGCGATCAGATAGCCCAGCCCGGCATTGGCGCCGAGCGTCTCCGACACCACCGTGCCGACGAAGGCCAGCGTGATCGCGACTTTCAGCGAGCCGAAGAAATAGGGCAGCGCGCGCGGAATGCCGACCTTCAGCATGATGTCGAGCTTGCCGGCACCGAGCGCGCGCAGCACATCCTCGAGTTCGGGCTCGGTGGTGGCAAGGCCGGTGGCGATGTTGACGACGATCGGAAAGAACGAGATCAGGAAGGCGGTGACGATCGCCGGGATTTCGCCGATACCGAACCACAGGATCAGCAGCGGCACGATCGCCACCTTCGGAATGGTGTTGAAGCCGACCATCACCGGATACAGGCCGCGATAGATGGTGCGCGACCAGCCGACCAGCAGGCCCAGCATCACGCCAAAGCCGACCGCCAGCGCGAAGCCGACCATGGTCACCCACAGGGTAACCCAGGAATTATAGGCGAACACCTTCCAGTATTTGAACATCGCCGCGAATGCCGCCGACGGCGGCTGCAGCACCGATGAATTGACGTTGAAGACCCTGCAGGAGGCTTCCCAGATCAGGAAGATCGCGACCGTGAAGATCCAGGGTGAGAGCTTTTCGACCACACGCGGATTCATGCCTGACGGACCTCCGCGATCTTCATGCGCAATTCGAGAACGATCTCGCCAAAATCCTTGTCGTAGGTGACCTTGAGATCGCGCGGGCGCGGGATGTCGACCGACTTGATCTGCACGATATGACCGGGGCGCGCGCTCATGACGTAGATATTGTCGGCGAGAAACGCGGCCTCGCGCAAATCATGCGTGACCAGGATCACGGTGAAGCCAAGCCGCTGCCACAGGTCGCGCAGCACGCACCAGAGTTCTTCGCGCGTAAAGGCATCGAGCGCCGCGAACGGCTCGTCGAGCATCAGCAGAGCGGGCTCATGGATCAGCGCCCGGCACAGCGAGACGCGCTGCTGCATGCCGCCGGACAGCTCCCACGGAAAACGATCGCCGAAGCCGGCGAGGCCGACGGTCGCCAGCAGTTTCTCCGCCATCGCGCGGAATTCAAGCTTGCGGGACCGGAATTGCGAGCGATACGGCTCGACGATCTCCAGCGGCAGCAGCACATTGTCGATCACCTTGCGCCACGGCAGCAGGTTGGCGTTCTGGAACGCCATGCCGGCCATCTTCACCGGCCCCTTCACTTCGCGGCCATCGATGGCAATAGTGCCCGCGGTCGGTCTGTGCAGCCCGGTGACAAGCCGCATCAGGGTCGACTTGCCACAGCCGCTGGGGCCGACCACCGCGGCAAATTCGCCGCGCTGTATTTTCAGCGTCGCGTCCCGCAGCGCCACAATATCCCCGGAGGCGCCACGGTATTTCAGCGTGACGCCGTCGATATCCACGAACGCTTCCATGCCCGGCGATCCCGCTTCCCGTTCCGGCTCAGAACTTGCGATCGGCAGCGGGCGGCAGGTATTGCGAGGTGAAGAGGTCGGACGCTTTCGGCTTGGCGGCCTTGAACTCATAGGTGACGGCGATCTGCTCGATCGATTCCGCCATCCGCTTTTCGTCGATGTCGCCGACGCCATTGGCCCTGGCCCAGGGCGTTGCGATATTGTCCTTCAGAGACATCTTCAGGCGCGCCAGTTCAATCTTCTCGTCGGCGGTCTCGTTGCGCTTCATCACCGATTTGATGGCGGCTTCCGGGTCCTTGATGGTGTCGATGATGCCCTTGAGGGTGGCGCGTACGAAGCCGGCGACCACCTTCGGATTGGCCTTGGCGTATTCCGGGTTGACCATGATGGCGTTACCGTACAGCACGATGCCGTAGTCCGACATCAGCATGACTTTGATATCCTTCTCGGCGATGCCCTTGGACATCAGGTTGAAGTAGGACGAGAACGAGAAGCCGGTGATGGCGTCGACCTTGCCGTCGGCGAGCATCGGCTCGCGCACCGGGAAGCCGACATTCTCGATCTTGACCTTGCTGTCGTCG